>QHZX01000184.1 GCA_003224835.1 Acidobacteriota bacterium
CTGGCCAAATTTTCGCGAATTGAGGACTCATTCGGGGCCAAGACCTTGGCCTTATTCAGTTCCGCAATACCTTGGTCGAAATGCTTCTCGCGGCCAAGCAATTGTCCCAAGCTGCTGTGGGGCGGCCACAGATCAGGATTCAACTGCATCGACTTTCGCAGAAGTTGAATCGCCTCGTCCGTCGAACCCTGGTCACGAGCCACCAACCCCATTTCGTAATAGACCTCAGGGTTCTTGGGATCGCGTGCCGATGCTTCCTTGAACGCATTCATCGCGGCTTCGTACTGCTCGTTCGAGTAATGGCCGAGCCCGAGCATCCGATAAGCCTCTGCATCTTCAAAATCCATGCTTAGAGCGGTACGAGCTTCGCCGATGGCATCGTCGCCGTCATCCGCTTGATAGAAGACCAGCGCCAGCCGATTGTGGACCGCAGGAAAATCCGGTTCCGATTCTTTGGAGCTGCTGTACTCATCAAAGGCCTCATCCCAGTGGCCTTGCTGCTGGTTGAGATACCCCAAAGCAAAATGTAGCGCGCCATTATGCGGATCATCTTGCAGCAGTCCACTGATGATTGCCTCAGCGTCATCGAAATTCTTCTTGCGGGAATCTGCTGCTGCCTGCGCCAGCGATGCAGGGCACGCATCAGCATTCTTGGGATGAACTCGCCGTAGCATATCCAGTAATTCCGTAGTAGCGCCAGCGGCGCGAAGTTCCGCCTCAATTCGGGGTGTTAAAGACAGCAGGGATCCCCGCAGTCCAATGGTTCGGGCCAAATTGTAGGTGGGAACATCGGCAGCCAGCCAGGCCAGCAAGTGGGCGCAATTTACTGGCGGCGCACTTTCCGCAATGGAGAGTGGAACGACGGCAAGTATTAGTCCAAGGACTACGAGTATTCTGCTACGCAAGGAGACTCCCGAAACCGGCCGGTGTTCGCCGGAACTTATACGCTGACAACAAGATAGAGGCTGGAGGTAATCGAAGCTAGGTCACGGAGGTAATAGGTGTTGCAGGAAAAGGTACAGCCCCCAGCTCCGGGCAAGGCCCGATTTGACGCGGCCATCGGGCTTCAGTAAGGTCTTACCTGAAGCGCACTTCGCGGAGGTCCTATGGAAGGCCTTTTTCAACCCATGCACTTGCTGGTCATTTTCTTGATTGCCCTAATTATTTTTGGGCCCAAGAAACTGCCGGAGCTGGGCAAGGGAATCGGGGAAGGTTTTCGCGCCCTGAAAGATAGTATGAAGGACAAACCAGAGCAGCCGGCTGCCACAGCCGCTGTCCCGCCTGCAAGTAATGAGGGAGCAAAGAGCTAGCGGTATTCTCTCCAGATGCATTAGTCGTATTTCCCAGGTGACGAAATCCGTTCCCACCCCATCTTAGAGCTGACTTGCACATCGAATAAAAGGACGGGAATCATGGCTAAAGAATCGCACGGAGATCCAAAAGGGGCAGAAGAACCAAAACCGAATCCACACCCACCGTAGAAGCGCGAAGAAGACGGAGAGGCTGCTCTCGACAAGACTCTTGCCGACAGCTTTCCGGCGAGCGATCCACCATCGTCGATTCCTGATCCCGACGAGGACAAAGAAAACGCCGCCTGAAGTGCGTCTATAATTTCGTAGGGCGCAGACGAAATGGCTTTCACTCTCGTCGTCAATGGCACAGAACAGCGCGTGAATGTTGAGCCGGAGAAGCCGCTGCTCTATGTTTTGCGCGACGACCTCACTCTTACTGGCACCAAGTACGGATGCGGCGAAGGCCAGTGTGGCGCTTGCACGGTGCTGGTTGATGGGTCGCCCGAGCGTTCCTGCCGATTGCCGGTGTCCTCCGCGGCGGGAAAGAAAATCACCACCATCGAAGGCTTAAGCCACGGAGAGAAGCTACATCCGATCCAGCAAGCATTTCTGGACGTTGAAGCGTTCCAGTGCGCTTACTGCACCTCCGGAATGATCGTTTCGGCGGCTGCCCTGCTCGAGCGCACGCCAAATCCCAGTGATCAACAAATCATCAGTCACATGGATGGGAACATCTGCCGGTGTGGCGTGTACGCCAGAATCATCGAGGCGGTACACCGTGCGGCGGCGATTCTGGGGAGGGCGCAAAATGCGTAATCTGCCTCTCGATGGGGAACTCGTCGAAGTGCCCGAAGCTCAGGATTTCGAACTCCGGCAGCATGATTCTATTTTGCGATTGCCGCACGCGTTTAGTTTTGATCGTCGGGGATTTTTCAAAGTACTAGGCGGAGGCCTGCTGGTTTGTATCGCAGCGCGGCATGCTACCTCCCAGGAATCGGGCGCTGGGGCACACCGCGATCATGAACCGCCCAAGACGCTGGATTCCTGGTTGCACATCGGCGAGAACGGCGAAGTCACTGCTTTTACCGGGAAGGTCGAGGTTGGACAAAACGCTCGCACCTCGCTAGCGCAGCAGGTTGCGGAAGAACTTCGGGTTCCGCTCACGTCCGTTCGCCTGATTATGGGTGATACCGAGCTGACACCCTATGACATGGGCACATTCGGAAGCCGCACGACTCCGCAGATGGGGATGCAACTGCGGAAGGTTTCTGCCAGCGCGCGTGCGGTTTTAATTCAAATGGCTGCCGAGCGATGGTCCGCAGATGCAAGTGGACTCGTTGTGCAAGAGGGGAAGATCAGCGATCCGAAAACTAATCGCACAATTTCTTACGCGGAACTGGTGCACGGACAGAAGCTTGCCAAATTAATTCCCGATGACCCGGAACTCACTCCGGCCAGCGATTGGAAAGTTGCCGGAGCGTCAGCGCCAAAAGCAAATGGTCGCGATTTTGTGACCGGCGCGCACCAATATACGACCGATGTAGGTCTTCCCGGAATGCTGCATGGGAAAGTCGTGCGGCCAAGTGCGTTCCATGCGAAGTTGATGTCATGTGATACATCACAGGCGGAGAAGATTCCGGGCGTCAGCGTGGTGCATGACGGCGACTTCATTGGGGTGTCCGCAATGGATGTAATGACCACGGGTCGAGCATCGCAGGCAATACGCGCTCAATGGGATGCGCCTCCGCAGATTTCGGACCGCGAGCTCTTCGATCACCTCAGAAAAGGTGCTTCAGACGAAAACGATAACAAAGAGCAGTTCGTTCTGGGGTCGGTTGAACAATCGCGGGCCCAAGCCTCGAAAACACTACAGCAAACTTATACGGTTGCGTACATTGCGCACACTCCGCTAGAGCCGAGGGCTGCTGTCGCAGAATGGAAAGACGGCAAGCTCACGGTGTGGACGGGAACCCAGCGGCCATCCGCTGTTAAGGAAGAACTCGCGCAGGCGTTTCGGCTTTCACCTGAAAACGTGCGAGTGATTGTGCCTGACACGGGCTCTGCATACGGAGGCAAGCACACCGGGGAAGCGGCGGTGGAAGGGGCGCGCCTGGCAAAAGCTGCCGGGAAGCCGGTAAAGCTGATTTGGTCGCGGGAAGAAGAATTTACCTGGGCATACTTCCGTCCTGCCGGCGTGATTGACGTAAGCAGCGGAGCCAAGGCCGACGGCAGTATTATTTTTTGGGAATACGATAATTTCAATTCCGGTCCCGCAGCGATGCGTACGCCGTACGAAGTTGCTAACCAACGGATTACGTTTCATCCCGCGGATGCTCCCCTGCGGCAGGGCTCTTACCGTTCACTGGCTGCGGCGGCGAATCACTTTGCGCGCGAGTCCCACATGGATGAACTTGCGCACGAGTTTCGAATGGATCCCCTCGAATTCCGATTGAAGAATCTGAAGAATGATCGGCTGCGCGCTGTCTTCCAAGCTGCGGCTGAAAAATTCGGTTGGGGTAAACAGAAAGCAACTCCCGGCATAGGCTTCGGGCTTGGTGGCGGGTTCGAGAAAGGCGGTTACATCGCGACCTGCGCGGAGGTTTCGGTGCAACGTGGAGCGGTCAAAGTAACCCGCGTGGTCGAGGCGTTCGATTGCGGGGCAGTGGTGAATCCGCAGGGTTTGAAAAATCAGATTGCTGGCGCGGTTATGCAGGGTTTGGGTGGCGCATTGTTTGAGGCAATCCGTTTTGAGAATGGCCGGATTGTGAATCCTCATCTTTCTGAATATCGCGTTCCCCGTTTCAGTGATCTGCCGCAGATCGATGTAGTGCTGGTCGATCGGAAAGATCAGCGTTCGATGGGCGCGGGTGAGACGCCACTGACGGGAATTGCGCCAGCGGTTGGCAACGCGCTTTTCTCCGCTACCGGGAGCCGCATTCGGTCCTTGCCGCTGGCGCCGAGCGGAATACCCAATAAAGCCTCATGAGCCTTCTGCAACCCCTCCGGTTGTGGCATCATCCTTTAGTCATTAGAAAATTTAACTATCCCAGAAGGTGAACATGAAGCGACTTGCCGCTTTTCTCTTCACGGTTTTCTGCTGTGTTCTCGCCAGCCTGGTTCTGGAAGTTGCCCTTTTTGCTCAGGGAAAGTCTTCTCCCTTCTACGACTATCGTTCCGAAAGCCCGGGCACCATTCACAAGCTTACGACCAAGGATTTGCCAGCGCCGTTTGCGTCTAAGTCAGCGAATAATTTTCCTGTCCCTGCGCCGCGGCCAGAGGGCGCAATTCCTAAGTCGCTGCCAGGATTCAAAGTCCAGCTCTTTGCGACTGGTATCGACGAGCCGCGCAAATTATTGACGGCACCGAATGGCGATATCTTCTTGGCCGAGAGTTCCAAAGGTGAAATTGCAGTTTTTCGCGGGGTCACGAAAGAAGGGAAGCCTGAGCAGCAATCGACTTTTGCGACAGGACTGAACCGTCCATTCGGCATTGCTTTCTACCCACCAGGTAAAGATCCGCAATGGGTTTACATCGGCGACACCGATGCTGTCCTGCGCTTTTCTTATCACAATGGCGACCTCAAGGCCACTGGCAAGCCTCAGACAATCGTTGCCGAAATTTTTCCCGGCGCCAAGCATCATGAAGGACATTGGACGCGTGATGTCGTCTTCTCACCGGATGGCAAAAAGATGTTTGTCTCAGTCGGATCGGCGTCCAATATCGACGATCCCGATACTCACAAGACCGAGTTTCATCGCGCTAACGTTCTCGAATACAATCCCGACGGCTCGGGACTGCGAGTTTTTGCCTCAGGCATTCGCAATCCAGTTGGGCTGGCGATAAATCCAAAAACTGGTGAACTGTGGACCGCGACCAACGAACGAGATGCACTCGGCGATAATCTTGTCCCCGACTACACTACCCACGTTCAGGACGGCGGCTTTTACGGCTGGCCGTGGTATTACATGGGGGGGAATCATGATCCGCGGCTACCAGACAGTCATCCCGATCTGCGCGCGAAGATCATTACGCCCGATGTGATCATTCAACCGCACAGCGCCCCACTGACTTTTGCGTTCTATAACGGCAGTCAATTTCCTGCCGAGTATCGGGGCGATATGTTCCTGGCGCTGCATGGATCGTGGAACCGGAGCCCGCGGACGGGTTACATGGTAGTACGTGTTCCCTTGCACGGAGAGGGAAAGGCCTCAGGTGAATACGAGGAGTTCCTTACCGGGTTCGTCACCGGCGACGGAAATGTCTGGGGACGGCCGGTGGGGATTGCGGTTGCAAAAGATGGATCGTTGCTGGTCAGCGACGACGGCACCGGCTCGATCTGGCGTGTCAGCTACGAAGGAAAATAGCGGGTATTCCTTCGCAAATCCTAGCGACGGGCGTTCTCTTTCGTTCAGAGAGATGAATTAGCCGCGAGGAATGCCGATACGGCGGACGAGGTCCTGAAACCGCGGGTCAGAGCGGAGAGAGTTGAGTCGGGGATCCACCCCGATCCATGGCATTCAAGTTGAGCGCTGGAGAAAGGCCCTCTGCAAGGAGTCGATTGCTTTTTCTTTTTCGCCCAGCTCCGTGTAAGCCGCAGCGACAATGAAGCCACAGATATAGTGACCTTTTGCTTCATTCAGCGCCATGGCCAAGACTTGGTTGGCCTTTGCTTTTTCGCTCACCTGTGCAAGGGCTGCCGCCGTGGTTGCAAGGCCGCTCGGGCTATTTCCAACGCGCACTGCATCGTCGGCCGCCCGCAGAGTTTCAGCGTTCTTGCCCATTTGCGCATATGCCATGGAGAGAATGGCGTAAGGTATGCCTGCCGCAGGCTCTAACTCGATGGTCTTGCGGCATTGGTCAATGGTCTCCGGCATTCGGCCTGAGAAGTAATAAATCCACAGTGCTTCGTTGCGGCTTTCAACCGCCAGTGGATCATGAAGGTACGCCTGCTGTACTCGCGATAGTGCTTCATCGAAGCGGCCCAATGTTCCCAGGTAATCCGCGTAGCCGAGTTGCGCTTCCGGCAGGCTGGGATTGATCTCGAGTGCGCGTCGGTACTCCTCTTGTGCTCGTGTCCAATTCCAATCGAAAAACAGGTAAGCGTCGCCCAGCTTCACGTGCGCACTTGGGAGTTGGGGATCGAGTTCAATCGCGCGCTGGGCGGCCCGCTTGGCTCGCGGCATCACTTCGGCGGGCGAATTATAGTAGGTGGTCGCGGATTCATAGGCCTCGGCAAGCGCGGAGTAGAGGCGCGCATCCTTCGGATCGATCGCGATTCCTTCCTGAAAATACTGAATGGCTTTACTTATAGATTCTCTTGTGCCTTGCCCGAGCTCGTGCAAGCCGAGAAGATATTTGTCATAGCTCTCGATATTAAGATGTGCGTTTGCATCCGATCTCGTCACGGCGGCTAATAGTTCAATCGAGAGTGAGTCTGTTACCCTTTGCGCAATTTCCCGCTGAATAGTCAATACATCATCCAGTGGCCGTTCATAGCTCTCGGCCCAGACATGCGTCTGTGGCCTCGCCTGAATCAGCTGAGCGGTAATTCGCACACGTCCGCCAGCTCGCCGAACACTGCCCTCCATCACGTACCCGACCCCTAGTTCCCGACCAATTTGCGCGATCGACGCTTTGGTGTGTTTATAGTGCACGATCGACGTGCGAGCGATAACTCCCAGTCTCGAGGGTTGTACCTGCCCCAACTGGGCAATCATCTCCTCTGTAAGACCATCTGCGAAGTAATCTTCGTTAGCATCGCCGCTCAAGTTTTCAAAGGGCAGAACGGCCAGCATAACCTTGCTGGGAGAAGCATTCCGCGCTCGCCAAAAACGCTGCGCGAGCACACTCGCTGCCACGATGAAGATGGCCGCGAGCGCCCATGGCCAGACAGTCCTCCGGCGGCTCACGCGCAGAGTCGACTGCGCAGAATCGGATGATTGCAGTGGGGGTGACGGGGATTCTGCGCTATCGCCCAACTGCCGAACCGAGCCTACGAATCTATATCCCCGCTTAGGGACTGTCTCGATGTACTTGCGCCCGTCCGGTCCCTCGCCTAGCACCTGCCGCAGGTTGAACACCCGCCTTGCAAGATTGTTTTCCTCGATGAAAACGCCTGGCCAGACCTTTTCCAGGAGTTCCTCTTTCCCGACGATGTGTCCTGCCTTTTCGACCAGTACGATAAGCGTTTCCAAATCTTTTGGCGGCAGGGCGACAGGATGCCCGTCGCGAACGAGAACCTTTTCGTCCGTGTCGAGTTGATAAGCGCCGAATTCGTAAATGTTCTTTGTTCTCAAGGAAGTGCCCACAGGAAGAAATTCTCAATAATTTATTCAGAACTCCTCAAAGACATTCCAAGCACCTTTCGGCACCTTGCTGAGAGCACAGCAAGTGGGGCTCAGCATTACGCCAGCAGAGTGTGGCCGATTTTATCCCATTCTGGCAGGTTTAGGAACGAGCGGTTGAACGAACAAATCACATTTCTTACCGGAGGGTTGGTCAATGAAAATCGCACAAATTGCAAAGTATTCGATGGTGGCTTTGATTCTGGGCGGCGTGACTACCGGACGTGCCACAGCGCAATCCACCCATAATCACGCAGCAAGTTCTCAACGACTTACGACAGCTCAGGGTGCGCTCCTGCAAGCCGTGCGCGAGTCGACAGCAAGGTTCAAGGACGTCTCGGCAGCAGAGGCCGAGGGGTACTCCCTGCTATTCGGTTGCGTGACGGGTCCAGATTCAGGCGCGATGGGGCTCCACTACGTGAACATGACGCTTGTGGGCAGCGGTGTGGTTGATGCCATTAAGCCCCAAATCGTGATCTACGAACCGCAACCCGATGGTCACCTTCAATTAATCGGCGCCGATTTTCTGGTCCTCGCCGATCAATGGGACAAGGCCCATCCTGGGCAAGGCGCGCCACAGCTTATGGGCCAGCTTTATCACTACTTCGAAAGCCCCAATCGTTTCGGTCTCCCGCCGTTCTACACCCTTCATGTTTGGGCGTGGAAGCCAAATCCAAACGGCGCGTTCGTGAACTGGCACCCAAACGTCTCCTGCGCGGCATTTTCAGGCCAGACTCAGTAAAGCAACAGAACACAACAACGTGGAGGAATCATAATGATGCGACATTTACTAGCCGTTACCACAATGGCTTTGCTGGGAGTCTCTGCCGGGCACACCGCAACGTCAGATTGGGCGCTCAATGTCACGGCCATTGAGGCATGCAGTTGCCCGCACTTCTGCATATGCTATTTCAACTCGCACCCGGCGGCGCACCACGACAATGGCAAGATGGAACATTACTGTCGGTTCAACATCGCCTATAAGGTCAACAAGGGAAATTACGGAGCCACTGATCTGAGCGCGGTCAAGTTCTGGCTCAGCGGTGATCTTGGTGGCGATTTCTCCGCCGGACAGATGGACTGGGTGATCGTCACCTTCGACAAGTCTGTGAGCGCTGAACAACGGCAGGCTCTGGGCGATATCCTTCCCCATGTCTTCCCGGTGAAATGGAAATCGTTCCAGGTAGCCGAAGGTAATATTGATACGTGGACGTTCGATAAAGATCAGGCTCATGCGACTCTGAACGGCGGCAAGACTGCCGAAGTCAAGCTGAAGAGTTTTCACGGAATGACAGATGAACCCGTCGTGCTCAAGAACGTGAAGTACTGGGGAACGCCACGCAATGACGGCTTCATCATGATGCCGAACGAGATCGAGGCTGACCGTGAGGGCCCAAAAGCTTTTGAGTACAAGGGGACTAACGGCTTCATGCTGACGTTCGACATGAACTCAAAGGATGTCGCCAATTCAACAACAGCCGCAAAGTACTGACTGACGCTTCGATGTGGCGTTCCAGAAGGTAGGCGGCCCGAAGGGTCAACCTGTCGGGTCGCTGACCGTACTGACGGATGAATCGGCAGTCCACTTAGAAAAACAGAGCGGACCCACGAACGTTCTTGATAGGGTTCGGGTGGAGTGACGGGCAAACCAGAAGTCCACTGTTGTAACCCACGCGATTACACTCGGAATGCAATACCGAGTGAAATCATCAGTGTCTGATTATGAGTGTTTCCGGAATTTATGACGAGTTTTCCTTGCCCTTCCACAAGCAATTTCCACACTCCACAGCTTTCGCACAGAGCGGGTGCGAATTGTGATTGCTCAACGCGCCGTAATGCGAGAAATTGCAATCACTGCAAGCGTGAACTTAACGCTGCCAGTGATGGTGAAAGTCGGTTCTGCGGCAGTTTTCCTGAAGGCAAAATCGGAGCAAGCTGCAAAGCCTGGTCTGACAAAAAGCTGAAAGGATACGCTGCCGAGCGGTTCCCAAACGTGAAAGCGTTGCGGGCGCCCAGGGCGTTGCGGCCTCCTCAGAGAACGGTCTCGCATTGCGGGACTGCAACCGGCAGACACGATCAGACGCGGTGCACCTTCGGGTGCGCAGGCGCTCCGTAGTTCGGGGTCGGCTTCAAACAACCACCGCCACGCGGTGTGCTGGACGAAGCTGGCGCAGGGCGCGGATTAGGCAGGCCCTTTGCGGTGTCAAAGGGTGCACGTTAAATTCAAGCTGCAAAATGCGGTTCGGGTGGCTGGCCCGGACCGCATATTTTTTGCGGTGATTCCTCAGGCTGCGGAAAAAATCAACCACAGAGGACACAAAGTTCCACAGAGGAGTTGCACAGAGGACAACGAATCCCAGAATCGTTACTGCATCTCTCTGTGGCAGTTCTCTCTGTGTTTCCCCGTGTTCTCTGTGGTAGGGCGTTGAACTTGCCGGTTGCACCTCCTCAATAAGAAAGCCGGCGTCAAGATTGGGTTGACCTTCGCTTTTTATTCGGCCTATACTTTTTGGAAGTCGAGGGCGGCTGTCTCGACCTGACGAGTGTAGAGCGAGGGCGTCTGCCCCACGGAGCACAAAGAAGTCGGACAAGAGTGTCCGACCCACACGGCCGATGCCGAATCAGGGGCAATCGTGAGTCCGCAAAAAACTGATTTCAGAGTTGTTTTCCAAAGTAAGTTCCGACCATCCACAACCGTTCTCCGCGTACTATCACTTTCGCGTCGGTTGAATACTCTCCTGAAAAATACTGGCACAACTTAATTGGCGACCACTGATTACATCTCCGCGCAGACTCTCCCCGCAAATATTGAAGCCGAGCGCTCCATATTAGGCGCGATCCTGCTCGACAACCTCGCCTATAACCAGGCAGCCGAGCATCTCAAGGCCGAAGATTTTCTGCTCGACTCTCACCGTCGAATTTACTCGCGGATGATTGACCTTTCCGAGTCTTCGCACTCGATTGACCTGATCACCCTGTCCGAAGAGCTCTCCCGCAATGGCGAGCTGGAAACCATTGGCGGCGCGGCTTACGTTTCCGGATTACTCGACGGGGTGCCGGACCGGCCCAGCATCGAGAATTACATCAAGATCGTGCGCGACAAATCTTTGTTGCGCTCCCTGATCCACACCGCTACTGCCGCCATCGCACGCGCTTCCGAGCAGGGTGACTCTGCCGAAGAAATCCTCAACGATACCGAGGCGCAGATATTTCAGCTCTCCGAAAAACGCATCGGCCGCGGCTTCATCGGCGTCCAGGAGATCATTCGCGAATCGTTTGGCTCAGTCGATGCCTTCCTGCAGCGCGGTAGCCGGATCACAGGGCTTGAAACTCACTACGTTGATCTGGATGAAAAAACCAGCGGCCTGCAAAAGTCGGACCTGATAATCGTCGCCGGGCGGCCTTCCATGGGCAAAACGTCATTTGCCATGAACATTGCGGAGAACGTCGCCATCGAAGATGGAAAAACAGTGGCAGTTTTTTCGCTGGAAATGTCGAAAGAGGCCCTGCTGCAGCGCATGTTGTGCTCGGTGGCGCGAGTGGACGCGCACAAATTCCGAACCGGCTCTCTTTGGCAGGACGACATGCGCAAGATCACCCGCGCTCTCGAGCAGCTGGGCGAGGCACCGATTTTCATCGACGACACCCCGGGTATCACTATCAGCGAAATGCGTGCCAAGGCACGGCGACTTTTGCAATCGAAGGGATCGCTGGACCTCATCGTCGTGGATTACCTGCAGCTCATGTCGGGCGGCGGCAAGCGCTACGAAAACCGCACCCAGGAAGTCTCGGCTATCTCGCGCGGACTGAAGGGTTTGGCGAAAGAATTGGGCGTCCCCCACCGCCCTCAGCTTGCAGACCTGCGCGAATCTGGATCTATTGAGCAGGACGCCGACGTGGTTGCCTTCATCTTCCGCGAAGAGGTATATAAGCCGGACGATCCGGAGTTGGATGGGGTGGCCGAACTCATCATCCGCAAACAGCGTAACGGCCCAACCGGAACCGTCAAACTTGCTTTCCTGAAGAGTTCGACCCGGTTTGAGTCCAGAGCGGATGGGGTGGGGCCAGATATCGACGAAGGATAGAGCGTCCGGAGGGCTAATTAGGTGGCTGCCTATTACACTTTTTTTTCGCAAAAAAGCGGCTGCTTTTGGGCCTGTGGAAAGATTGTGGAACATTCCTTCCAATTGGGCAAAGCTCCGAAAACCGACCGATCAGTCGGATAGCACGAAAGTGCCCTATGCTTGCAAGTTGCTGTCCATCACCCGATTACGCCGCAAAAATATCTGTTCGTTCCATAACTATTGAAATTACAGAGCTTTAACATTCCCAAAAGTTTTGCACACCCTACCAGCGGAAATCTCTGCTTCGCGAGCGGCGAAAGTTAGTGTCGGCTACACCCACTGGTCGCAGGTGGTAATCCCGTTTACGCCGCTGCTGCTGAATGATCAGCGTAAGGTCCCTCTCTCGGCCTTTGACCGAGTTCGGGATGCCACGGTTTTCTTTTGTACGGTCGCTCTCGCCTGTGGGGAGTTTGGGTACGACCACTCCTGCAGTTCGCGTGGTGATCCCGTTTACGCCGCTGCTGGTGAATGAGCATCGTAAGGTCCCTGTCTCGGCCTTTGGCCGAGTTCGGGATGACACAGTTTTTTACAATTCCAGTCCGTCTGTGGCGAGTTCGGCCGCAACCACCCCTGCAGTTCGCGTGCTGATCCCGTTTACGCCGCTGCTGGTGAGTCAGTATCGTAAGGTCCCTCTCTCGGCCTTCGGCCGAGTTCGGGATGACACGGTTTTTTATAATTCCAATTCGTATGTGGCGAGTTTTGGAACCACAGCTTGCGGCTGGCGCGCTAATCCTGTTTACGCCGCTGCTGGTGAATGATCAGCGTAAGGTCCCTCTCTCGGCCTTTGGCCGAGTTCGGGATGACACCGTTCTTTATTTTCAACTCCAACTCGCTCGTGGCCGAGTTCGGGATGACACCGTTGTGCGGCACTTGATGATCTGGGCTGAATCCGGGTACGCTCATTCCACATGATTCTCGCGGGAGATTTGGGCGGCACCAAATGCACATTGATTCTGTATGACGTCGACGGTCAGCAATTGCGGGCTGTTTACCGGCTTACCGCTCGGACGGCAGAGTTCCCCAATATCGAAGATTTTTTCGCGAATTTCCGGGAGCAGGCGAAGCGCGAAGGCCATCCGTTGGTCGGTTTGGCCTCTGCAGGATTTGGCGTGGCGGGAGCGATCGTTAATGACGAGGTCGTCTGCAACAACCTGCCGTGGACCATCACTCGCCAAAGAGTCGCGGAAAGCCTGAAGATCGAGCCGAGCAAAACTCTGCTCCTCAATGATGTGGAAGCTGCAGCATCGAGCCTGGCGCATCTCGAAAAAAAAGACCTGCTGGAATTGAATCCGGGGATTCCGCAACCGCGCGCTCCGAAAGTTTATGTGGCCGCCGGAACCGGGCTGGGCGAGTCGATTTTGTTCTGGAACGGCGATCGTTATCAAGTCTCGGCGTGCGAAGCTGGATTGACGGATTTTGCTCCCGGTACGGACCGGGAAATAGTCGTGCTGCAGGCCCTGCGCCAACGCATGCCGCGAGTGTGCACCGAAGAAATCGTTTCTGGACGGGGCTTTCGCGCGATTCACGAGGCGATCTTTCCCGAGGTGCAGCACTCGTTCTTTCATGATCCCACCCAAGACGCCGCAGCCAACATAACGCAACAGGCCTTCGCGAAAACTTGCTCCGCGTGCGAAGAATCCCTGCACATGTGGACGGAGGCTTACGGATCGGAGGCGGGGAATATGGCGCTTCGTGCGCTGCCGTTCGGAGGGGTTTATGTGGGCGGCGGAATTGCCTTAAAAATTCTTCCGAAATTGAAAGACGGGACTTTTGTGCGAGCATTCTGCAATAAGACAAAACTTGCAGATGAGCTGGCGAGGATCCCGATCTTTGTAGTGCTGAATCAGGATGCGCCGGTGCTCGGGGCCGCGTATGCGGCGCTTGTTGCGAAAAGCCTTTAACCGCAGAGAACGCGGAGATTTTAAGAGAACGCAGAGAGAGCGCAACTTACAATCGGAGAGAGCTGAACTTAGCAAATTGTGAGGTTGAAGTTTTTTTCTGACATGATTTTTCTTGCCTGGCCTGCGCACCGGGGCTATGCTGGCTTTCTTCCCTGAAAAGCCATTCGAAAGCAGGAGTCCTATGATTCCATTTGACGGCCAGTTTGCCGAAAATATCGTGCTGCCACTTGCCGAGGCGGCATATGACGCTACCCAACCTCCAAAAAACTACACACTGAATGACACCGCGTTTGAAATCCTTGCCAATCCTGGACACCCGCTGGTGCAGGCCCAAGTTGCCAAACTTGATACAACGCGAAAAGCGAAACGGCAACATATGCTGCAAAGCATGTTGAAGCAGCCGCAGCAACGTCAAGGAGGGACGACTGAGACGACGGTGCGAACGCTGGCGGCGAGCCCGAGTGCGAACCTGCACTTCGGGTGGTTCTGCCTGGACAAGCCCAACCAAAGGTTAATCGTGGCGTTTCGGGGGACAGAGTTTTTTCACGACTGGCTGGACGATTTTGATTTTGTTCCAGCGCCGTATGCGCCGGTGTTGGGACGCGGAACCGTCCATGAAGGATTTCAACTGGTATATCTGACGGTACGGGACAACTTGATCGCGCTGCTGAACAAATATTCTCCTGGATATCGCGAGATACTGATTACCGGCCACAGCTTGGGCGGCGCGCTTTGCCCCCTGGCAACGCTTGATCTGCTGAATGTGAATCAGAATCTTTCGCCAATCGTTTATACGTGGGCCGAGCCGCGCGTCGGGCACGATGATTTTGTCACCTTCTTTAATACCCACGTGAATATCTGCTATCGCATCGTGAATGTGTGGGATGTGGTCCCGCACCTGCCGCCTGATATTGCGGGCTATGAGCACGAAGGCAATCAGGTCACGATTGACAGCGGATTCTCGCTCGATGTGGCTCACAATCATGTGCTGGCGACGGGATATGCCCCGGGGATGGCGGAGTGGAACAGGAATCATCCCGTACAGGACACGCGGCATTTTGGGAGGATGGCGGTGGCGGCGCTGGTGGGACAGACGACGTAGGGGCAGACTCGCGGAGCGAATAACAAATAGTCGTGTACCCACCCTTCGCCGAGAACGCGAAGAATGGGGCACCCCTCTATTTTGGAGAAGGACAATAAAAAAGGTCGGACAGGAGTGTCCGACCCACACAGATATTGCTGAGAGCCTATTCTTTGTCTTTTTCTTCTTTCGATTCGGCTTCGTTCGCAGCCGCAGCTTCGCTTTGCTGAGCTTGTTCCTGCTCTTCCATGGCTTTGCGCGTTTCTTCAGCTTTCTTGGCACGGGCTTCGGCGCGCTTCTGTCGCTTTTCGTCGAGAAGTTGTTCGCTGCCCAGCAACTCGATGAAGGCTTTGTCAGCGCCATCGCCTTTCTGCCAATCGGTGCGAATAATGCGGGTGTAGCCGCCGTTGCGATCGCCAAAGCGAGGGCCGATGGTATCGAACAGCTTGTGCACGGCCTCTTCGGTCATCAGGTAAGCCGTTGCCTGCCGGCGGGCGGCGAGATCTCCGCGCTTGCCGAGCGTGATCATCTTTTCGACGGTCGGACGCAGGGCTTTGGCTTTGGGAACCGTGGTCTCAATGCGCTCTTCGATTATGAGCGAAGTGGCCATGTTGCGCAGCAGCGAGCGGCGATGAGAGGTGGTACGTCCGAGTTTGAATCCTGCCACTTTGTGACGCATAGGAACCTCAAGTTTCAAAGTTTCAAGGCTTCAAAGTTTCAAGGATTCGAAAACCTTGAAACCTGAGAAACATTGAAACCTAAGTAGCGACTGTGAAGGTTGCACGGGCGAGGACGCCCGTGCCTCCACCAATCGAGTTAGTAGTTATCGTCCGGGCCGTAGGCGGAAGCCGGCAGCGGCACGTTCGAAGTCGGGCCGGGGACTGCGTTCCCGTGCTCGTCAATCTTCATGCCCAGGCTCAAACCCATGGTGGACAAAATTTCCTTAATTTCGTTCAGAGACTTGCGGCCGAAGTTTTTCGTCTTCAGCATTTCGGCTTCAGTCTTCTGCACCAGCTCGCCGATACTCTGAATGTTGGCGTTCTTGAGGCAGTTGTAGCTGCGCACCGAGAGCTCGAGTTCTTCGACAGAACGGTTTAGGTTCTCGTTCTTGATCTCGGGCTTGCGGTCTTCGGTGGTGGTGCCGGTCTCGATATCTTCCTCGAAGTTGATGAAGATATTCATGTGGTCTTTCAGCAGCTTCGCCGAGAGGCCGATCGCGTCTGCCGGAGTGATGGAGCCGTTAGTCCAGACTTCGAGCGTGAGCTTGTCGTAGTCGGTGATTTGACCGAGACGCGCGGCTTCAATCGTGTAGTTGCACTTACGCACCGGGGAGTGCACGGAATCGATGGGAATGAATCCGATGCCAAGATCCTCGTCGAAGTTCTTGTCAGCGGAAACGTAACCGCGGCCACGCTTCAGGCGCATTTCCATATCGAGCTTGCCGCCTTCGCTGACGGTCGCGATGTAGACATCCTTGTCGAGCACTTCGACGTCGGCGTCGGCTTCGATCATGCCTGAAGTCACAACACCGGGCTGATCCGAGCGCAGGTAAATTGCCTTCGGGGCATCACCGCTCAATTTGAACGGAACCTGCTTCAGGTTGAGGATGATGTCGGTGGCATCTTCGACGACGCCGGGAATCGACTGGAACTCGTGCAGCACGCCGTCAATCTTTACGGCGGTGACTGCAGCGCCTTCGATCGAGCTCAGCAGCACGCGGCGAAGCGCATTGCCGATGGTGGTGCCGAAGCCGCGTTCAAATGGCTGTGCCCAGAAAATTCCGTACTTGTCAGTTAAAGTTGAAGTGTCAACTGCGAGGCGTTTTGGTTTTTGAAAACCCTTCCAAAGCATTTGTTTCTCCTTCGGCCATGTGGCTCAATGCTCGCTCGCTGAGTGGTCCAACTCAGGTCAATGTGAGCAAAGGCTGATCTGGCACGAAATGTGGGACCGGCAAAACCGTCTTCGGCTGTCGGCTCTCGGCAAAACCTAAACTCAAGGCTTCTGCTGACGACCAACAACCAACGACAAAATTACAGTTACTTGCTGTACAACTCAACGATCAACTGCTCGTTTACGGGCAGCTGAATATCTTCGCGTTTGGGGAGCGCAGTTACGCGGCCCTTCAAGTTCTCGCGATCGATCTCAATCCAATTGGGTGCGTTCTGGTGGGCGGCAAATTCTTTTGCCTGCTCCAGAACCGGCAGCTTGCGGCTGCGCTCACGGATTGCGATCTCCTCGCCGACCGCAACCTGGTAGGAAGGAATGTTTACCTTCCGGCCATTCACGGTAATGTGGCCGTGGCGAACTAACTGGCGCGCCTGACGGCGGGAAATTCCTAATCCCATACGCAGGACAACGCTATCGAGCCGGCGCTCAAGCTGCTGCAAGAGCATTTCGCCGGTCACACCCTTGGTGCGTGCGGCCTTTTCGAAATAGTTGCGGAACTGGCCTTCCTGCGTGAAGTAAATGCGCTTGGCCTTCTGCTTCTCGCGTAGTTGGAGACCGTATCCGACGATTTTGGCCTTACGATCTTTGCCGTGCTGGCCAGGCGCGAAGTTGCGCTTCTCGATCGGACATTTATCACTGAAACATTTTGTGCCTTTGAGGAATAGCTTCATGCCCTCGCGGCGGCACAAACGACATACTGCATCTTTATATCTCGCCAAGTTTTCTTCTCCTATTCAATTTGCCGTCCAGTTTACGGGTCTGGCTGACCTTTCTTCCTGGACCAATCAAGTTTCAAAGTTTCACAGGTTCGACGTTCGGTTTCACTTTCAAACCTTCGAAACCTTGCAACGTGAAACCTTATACTCGCCTTCTCTTCGGCGGACGACAGCCGTTGTGCGGAATCGGCGTCACGTCTTTAATCGCGCGAACTTCGATTCCTGCGGCGGATAGCGCGCGAATGGCCGACTCGCGACCCGAGCCTGGACCGCTCACCCGGACTTCGACGGTGCGCACTCCATGATCGCGCGCCATGTTGGCGGCGTTCATTGCGGCCTGCTGCGCCGCAAACGGCGTGCCTTTGCGCGAACCACGAAACCCAAGCGACCCTGAGCTCTTCCAGGAGAGAACATTGCCCGCCTGGTCGCTGATTGTCACAATCGTGTTATTGAAGGAGGCCTGAATGTGCACCACGCCAAAGGAAACGTGCTTGCGTTCCTTCTTCTTGAAGGTCTTCTTCTTGCCCTTCTTCTCCGGCGCCGCTGCGCCGCTTGCCGCTGCTGCTGGTTTAGCCATAAGTCAGTGTCCAGTGATCAGTGATTAGTGGCAGGCTTGGTCTGTGGTCGACTGACCACCGACCACTAGCCACTTGCTTTATGTTTTTGCTGCCGCCTTCTTTTTGTTGGCGACCGTTCCTTTGCGCGGACCCTTACGCGTGCGGGCATTGGTATGCGTACGCTGTCCGCGGACGGGAAGGTTGCGGCGATGACGGAACCCCCGATAGGAGCCGATTTCGATGAGCCGCTTGATGCTCATGGAAACTTCCTTGCGCAGATCGCCTTCGACGAGACCTTCGCCCTCGATGACCTGACGAATGCGGTTGACTTCGTCCTCGCCGAGGTCCTGGATCTTCTTCATCGGGTCAACTTTGGCCTGATCAAGAATGCGTTCGGACCGCGGCACTCCGATGCCGTAAATGTAAGTCAGCGCGATAAACGCCCGCTTGTTGCGGGGAAGATCGACGCCTGCAATTCGTGCCATAGATCGTAACCTCAGCGGCTAAAGCCGCAGTTCTCAAATCTTGTTTGGCACGACTGAAGTCGTGCCCTTCCCGTTCATGTCTCAGCCAGCGGTATTTATCCCTGGCGTTGTTTGTGTTTCGAATTGGTGCAGATCACACGCACCACGCCTTTGCGGTGGATGACTTTGCACTTATCACAAATTTTCTTTACCGATGCCCTGACCTTCATAAATTCACTTCCCTTAGCCGCCGAGCAAGCTCGGCCGTACGGGCGAGGGCGCCCGTACCCACATGGTCGTTTATTCCCACAGCGTCACTTATAACGATAAACAATTCTTCCGCGATTCAGATCGTAGGGCGAGAGTTCGACCGCGACTTTGTCTCCGGGCAGAATGCGGATAAAATTTTTGCGCATCTTGCCGGAAACGTGCGCCAATACCTGGTGCTTGTTTTCCAGTTCCACCTTGAACATGGCGTTGGGCAGCGGTTCCAGGACCGTTGCCATAACTTCAATCGCGTCTTCCTTACTCATTCGCTCCTAAGATCAGCTTTCAGCTGTCAGCTCTCAGCTACATCCCTTCGGAACTGGAAGGTGAGGGCTGATAGCTGAGAACTACTGCGTCAAAATCACTGGCCCATTTCTGGTCACTGCCACACAGTGCTCGAAGTGGGCGCTGGAGCTGCCGTCGGCCGTGACGGCAGTCCACTTATCATCCAAAACTTTTGCTTCCGGGCGGCCTGAGTTCACCATCGGTTCGATGGCCAACACCATGCCTTCGCGCAAGCGAGTGTTCGGGCCATTCGCCCGGAAATTCGGCACCTGCGGCTCTTCGTGCAGCTTGGTCCCGATACCGTGCCCCACAAACTCCCGGACAACGCTGAACCCGTTGGCCTCGACGTATTCCTGCACAGCGCCACCGATGTCCCCAACGGTGTTGCCGACCTTGGCTTGTTCAATCGCTTTATAGAGCGACGCCTCGGTCACTTCCAGCAACTTTTGACGCTCCGGCGAAACCGAATCGCCTACAGCGACGGTTATCGCGGCGTCACCGTAATATCCGTCGAGCACCACACCGCAATCAATCGAAACAATATCTCCGGCTTTGAGGACCCGTTTGGCTGACGGGATCCCGTGCACGATTTCTTCATTCACCGACGTGCACAGCACACAAGGAAAGTCGTAATAACCTTTGAACGCCGGTTTCGCTCCCAATTCCTTGATCTTCTTCTCAGCAGCTTTTTCCATATCCATGGTGGTCGCGCCGGGCGCGGCCATGGATTTCATTTCGTCGAGCACCTGGCGCACGATGTGGCCGCTGCGGCGCATCTTTTCGATTTCCGACTGCGACTTGCAAACAATTGCCACGCTCTAAGTTCCTTTAGCCTGGTTTCTCTGAACCCTGTCACAAGCATGGCTGTCAATTTCCTTCAAGATGGAAGCGCTCACAGCTTCTGGCGACTGATCTCCATCAACGGTCACCAGCCTGCCCAGAGCCATGTAGTATTCGGCTACTGGCTTAGTCTGGTGTTCGTACGTATCCAAACGCTCGCGAATGACCTCATCGCGGTCATCCTCTCGAATGACCAGCTTAGCGCCATCCTTGTCACAGATTTCGTCAACAAGCGGGGGCTTGGAATGGACGTTGTAGATCGACCCACAGATGGGACAAGTCCGCCGTCCAGTGATCCGGAGCAACAATTTATTATAATCGACCTCGATCCGGATCACAATCGGCAGCCACGACGCCCACTTTCCGCTGTCAAAGAATTCAAACTTCAAAAAAGAATCCAGCCATGCCGCCTGTTTCTGGGTGCGCGGAAAGCCGTCCAGAACAAATCCGCGGTCGGCATCCGGCTGGCGCAAACGCCAGGCCACGATATCGCAAACCAGATTGTCGGGGACCAGTTCACCCCGCGCAATGACAGCCTGAACCTGGACACCAAGCGGCGTTTGTTGCTTTACGTGCTCGCGCAGCAAGTCGCCGGTCGAAACCTGAGGAATGTGGTAATGCTCAGTGATTCCCTTCGACTGGGTGCCTTTACCTGCGCCCGGTGGCCCGAGAAGCACAACGGGTCCGATAGTCCGCAAAACCTGCTCCGCCATCGAACTGGCCCCAAGCCGCTCCTGTACCAGATTCACCACCGAACGAACGATCCGCCTTCTTGTGCTACGCCCAGTTGCGGCGGCCGCGAATCCGTCCGCTCTTGGGAGTGAACCCGTCATAGTGCCGCATAATGAGCTGCGATTCGATCTGGTTCACCGTGTCCATGGCCACGCCGACCACGATTAACAGCGACGTTCCGCCAAAATAAAAGCTCAGCCCGAGACCGTTCAGCACGCGATCCGGCATATTTTCAAAAAACCGTCCGATTGGGCCATACAAGTGGTTCAAGTGAATACCCGTAATCATCCATTCGGGAATCAAGGAGATGATGATCAGGTACATCGCGCCGACCAGGGTGATGCGGGTCAAAATCTCATTGATGTGGTCTGCGGTACGTTTACCGGGGCGAATTCCGGGAATGAATCCACCATACTTCCGCATATTATCGGCAACCTCGTTTGGGTTGAAGACAATGGAAATGTAGAAGTAGGCAAAGAAAATGATGCCCGCAGCGTAGAGCACGGTGTATAACGGCTCGCCCCAATACAGCGCGCGAAGAACCGGACCAAAGTGGGGATTATCGCGAAGCCCGAACAGCAGCGTCTGCGGAATGGTGACAATGGATGACGCGAAGATCACCGGCATGACGCCGCCCGAGTTGACGCGCAAAGGCAGGTGAGTGGACTGTCCACCCATCATTTTGCGACCGACGATGCGCTTGGCATATTGCACGGGAATCCGGCGTTCGCTGCGCTCGACAAAGACGATGAAGGCGACTACGGCGACCATCACGGTGACCAGGAGAATCATCCATACAGGAGTCAACGGGCCCCAAGTGAAATTCCGCGCCTTGTCCGACAAATCAATAATGCCCCGAGGCAGACCTACGACGATGCCGGCAAAAATCAAGAGCGACATGCCATTGCCGATGCCACGTTCGGTGATCTGCTCGCCAAGCCACATGATGAAAACGCTGCCGGTGGTGAGGGTGAGAACGGTCATTAGCACGAAACCGACACCTGGAGTCAGCACAAAGCCACCGCTCTTCTGAAGCGTGAAAGCGATGCCGAAGGATTGCACTGCGCTGAGGGCCAGAGTGACGTAGCGGGTCCACTGGGTAATCTTCTTGCGGCCGAGTTCGCCTTCCTTCTGCAATTTGGCTAGCGGCTCGTAAACCACTGTGAGCAACTGCAGAATGATCGACGCAGTGATGTACGGCATAATGCCGAGCGCAAAGACCGTCATGCGCCGGAACTGGCCGCCGGAAAACAGATCGACAAAGCCCAGCAGGGTCCCGCGGTTCTGCTCAATGAACTGCTGAAACATCTGTGAATTAATGCCGGGGATAGGAATGTGTCCGCCGATGCGATACACGGCCAGCATGGCGAGCGTGAACAGAATTCGTTTACGCAGGTCGGGAATGCGAAATATGTTGAGGAACTTCTCGATCATAGAAAGCAGCTTTCAGCTATCAGCCGTCAGCTATCAGTTCAGCGGTTTTGCTGAGAGCTGAAAGCTGAGAGCTAGGCCGTCAAGATCTCAAACTTGCCGCCCGCTTTGGTGATCTTCTCCTGCGCGGACTTGGAAAATTTATGCGCTTGAACAGTGATGGCGGATTTGAGTTCGCCGTCACCAAGAATTTTGACCCGGCGCTTGGTGCTGATCACGCCCGCTTTACGGAGAATCTCAGGATTGATCGTGCTCTCGCCCAAGTCCGCCAGTTTCTCCAAGTTCACAATGTTGTATTCCTCGCGGAAAATATTGGTGAAGCCGCGCTTCGGTACACGGCGATGCAGCGGCATCTGGCCGCCTTCAAAACCGCGCATCATGCGCGAACCGCTGCGCGAGCGCTGGCCCTTATGTCCGCGGGTGGAAGTCTTACCCATCCCCGAGCCCATACCGCGGCCCACTCGCTTCTTATTTTCGTTTGCCTTCTTGGGGGCTCGAATGTTTGAAAGATTCATAAATAAGCTCTCAGCTCTCAGCTGTCAGATCTCAGCTTATGGGCAGTTTTGCCGAAAGCTGATGACTGAAAGCTGATAGCTTTTACTGCACAATCTCCACTAAATGCGGCACCTTTGCCACCATGCCGCGAATGGCCGGTGTATCGGGCCTTTCGACAATCTGATTCAGCCGCGTGAAACCGAGTCCTCGAACAACTCGCTTGTGGGTGACCGGAGTGCAAATCACCGACCGCACATACTTCAGGCGCAGATGTCCTGCCTTTGGCGCGGCCGTACTTGCCTGAGCCTTTGTTTTGGCTTTTGTGTTCGGGGCTGCTTTAGGCGTCATAATTACAGTTCCTCCGCCGTCTTGCCGCGCACGCCGGCAACGAATTCTTTATTCTTCAGCTTCTTCAGAGCGTCGAAGGTGGCCTTAATCACGTTATGCGGATTGGTGGTCCCAATCGACTTGGTCAGCACGTTCTGAATTCCAACCGAAGTCATGATGGCGCGGACTGCTCCGCCGGCAATTACGCCGGTGCCTTCCGGAGCCGGCTTCAGCAGCACCATCCCGGAGCCGAATCGTCCAAGTACAGCGTGCGGAATGCTGGTCTGAGTCAAATTCACCCGCACCAGGTTTTTCTTTGCCGACTCAATGCCCTTGCGTATGGCTTGGGGCACTTCCTTGGCTTTACCAGACCCATAGCCGACGACGGCAGCCGTAGGATCTCCAACCACGACCAGCGCCGCGAAGGACAGGTTCTTGCCGCCCTTCACAACTTTGGTGACGCGGTTGATGGCGACCACCTGGTCTTTCAACTGGTAGGATCCCGCATCGAGTTTCTTAATGATAGTTGGCATTCTTCACTCACAATCATCGAGTAATTGTGAAATTGGGTAATTGTGAAATTTGAAACCAATTCGCGATCACTCGGATTTCAAATTACAAAATTACTCAATTACCCAATTACCAAATTCTTTTAGAATTGCAATCCCGCTTCCCGTGCCGCGTCCGCGAGCGCCTTAATGCGCCCGTGATAGATGTATCCGCCGCGGTCGAAAACAATCTTGTTGATGCCCTGCGCCTTGGCACGTTCGGCGATCGATTTGCCGACGGATTTCGCAGCCGCGAGATTGCCCCCTTTGGCGCGCGATTCCTTCTTGCCTTCCGCAGTGCTAGCTGAAACCAGAGTTACACCTTTCAAGTCATCGATGACCTGAACGTAGATATGGTTCAGCGAACGATAAACATTCAGCCGCGGCCGCTCGGCGGTGCCGAGAACCTTCTTGCGGATACGCTCGTGTACCCGGCGGCGAGTTACGTTTTTGGATGATATTGTCAGCATTGAGAAACCTATTTTGTAATTGGGTAATTTGGTAATCGGGTAATCGGGTAATTTGAAACGTCTTCGACCGCTTGCGGCCTAGTATTTCAATTACCAAATTACAAATTACCCAGTTACTGAATTCTATTTCGCTCCGGTCTTTCCAACTTTCTTCTTCAAACGCTCGCCCGCATAGCGGACGCCCTTATTTTTGTATGGATCGGGGGGACGCAACGAACGCATTTCCGCTGCGACTTGCCCGACCTTCTGCCGGTCGATGCCGGTGACAGTGAGACGCGTCTGCTTGGGATCGACCGCGACATCCACGCCTGTCGGCAGCGGATATTCGATGGGATGAGAATAGCCCAGCGTAAACACCACCGTGGCTTTGCCCTTCATCTCCGCGCGATAACCGATGCCAACAATTTCCAGCTCGCGGGTCCAACCACGAGTGACGCCTTCGACCGCGTTGTTCACCAAAGCGCGCGTCAATCCGTGGAGCGCGGCTTGGGAATCGTTCTCACGCAGGGCGACGAGATGGCCATCCTGCTGCTCGACGCGAATTCCGCGGGGGACAACAGTGTCAAGTTTTCCCTTCGGCCCCTGTACCGCGACCGTATTGCCTTCGATTTTTACCGTCACTCCCTTGGGAAGTGCGATCGGCTTTTTTCCAATTCGTGACATAAAAGCAGCTCTTAGCCTTTAGCTCATTTAGCTTTTAGCTTGACTGCCTTTAGCTAACGGCGAAAGGCCAAGAGCCAAAGCCAAGAGCTAAAAGCTGGTTTCTTACCAAACTTCGCAGAGTACTTCGCCTCCGACGCCCTGCTTGCGGGCCTGACGGCCGGTCATAACTCCGCGTGGGGTGGTCAGAATGTTGATTCCCATGCCGCCGAGTACGCGTGGAATCTCAGTGCGGCGGACGTACACGCGGCAGCCGGGACGCGACACGCGCTCCACGTTCGAAATAGCGGCATCGTTGTTGTTGTCATACTTCAAGTAAATGCGGACGACTTTGTGGCCTTCGTCTTCCGTAGGCTTGAAGTTCGAGATGTAGCCCTCTTCTTTCAGAATGCGGGCAATCTCCAGCTTCAGCTTGGAAGCGGGAACATCTACTTTTTGGTGCCGGGCGCGGATCGCGTTGCGAATTCGCGCCAGCATGTCTGCGACCGGATCGGTCAAATTCATCGTTTTGCTTCTCCTCGGCCGTTCGTAATCTCCGCTTCAGCAGAGAACGGCAACGGCATGTACCACTGAACCAGCTTCCCGCCAACTATTCGCGGGGGGCCTTTACTACCAGGAGGCCTTTGCCACTCCTGGAATTTCTCCGCGCAACGCCAACCCGCGGAAACACAGGCGGCAAAGGCCGAACTTGCGCAGGTAGGCGCGTGGGCGTCCGCAAATCTTGCAGCGGTTATGCCGGCGCGTGGAAAACTTGGGCCTTGCCTGTTTCTTGTCGCGCGCCTGCTTGAACTTCTCCTGGATCTTCGCGTCCTTAACTCGTTTTGCTGTAGTTGACAAATCAGCTCCTAGCGTCTCGCCACCAGCTTGTAGTCGAAAATCTGAATTCTTAAATCTGCACTTCTGCTCAGGCCCTAAACGGCATTCCCAGGTGCCGCAATAACGATCGCGCCTGATTGTCATCCCGCGCGGTGGTCACGATAGTGACGTTCATGCCTTTCAACTTGTCCACTTTCGCGTAGTCGATCTCCGGGAAGATCAACTGGTCGTGCAATCCGATGGTGTAGTTGCCGCGGCCATCGAACGACTTGGTGGAAACCCCACGAAAATCGCGCACACGGGGCAGAACGATATTCACCAAGCGATCAAAAAATTCATACATGCGGTCGCCACGAAGTGTAACCATGGCGCCGATCGGCATGCCTTCACGGACCTTGAATGCGGCGATCGACTTCTTGGCCCGCGTGACCACCGGCTTCTGGCCGGTAATCTGGCCAAGCTCGTTCACCGCTGGATCGAGCAACTTGGCGTTCTGAGTAGCTTCACCCATCCCCATGTTGACCACGATCTTGTGCAGATGCGGCACGGCCATGGGATTATCCAGATCGAACTCCTTCATCAGCACAGGAGCCAATTCCTTGCGGAAGCGTTCCTTTAGCCGCGGAGTTTCCTTGGCGCTGTGGCGAGCTACTACTGGCGCGCGCTGCTCTTCCTGCTGCGCGCCGCCTTTTTTTTCTTTTTTCTCTTTAGCCATTGTCGAATTCCATTCTCACGGTTTCGGATTGGCTACCGGTTCGTGAGCTGTGTCGTCCCTGCGGGACTCAATCTCCTACTTCGTTTCCCCGGCATTCCATGCCAGGCTTTCGCATTCCGCCCCTTCGGGCTGGTTCCGCGATTACAACTACCGTCTAGCCATATTCCCGGTTGCATTTCCCGGGCTTTCACATTCGACCTACGGAGCGGCTGTCGGCGGCCGACGACCTTCCTACGTTTTATCTAATGTCGTTCCACATTTCTTGCAGACCCTGACTTTGCGATCGCCGCGGACTTCGTGCCCGATACGAACTGGCCCGCAAGTGCCGCACACCAGTTGAACCTTAGAAACTGAAACCGGGCTCTCCTGCTCGGCGATGCCGCCCTTGGATTTCTGGCTGGGACGCATGTGCTTCTTCACCATCATCACGTGCTCAACCAGAACTCTGCCAGTATCAGGAAACACGCGCAGCACGCGGCCCTGCTTGCCCTTGTCGCGGCCGCTCAACACTTTTACTGTGTCGTTGCGGCGGATATCGATTCTCTTGTGTGCAGTCGTAGTTGCTGTTGCCATAAATAAATCCAGATTTTGTAATTTTCTAATTGAGTAATTTGGAAATCGAAAACCCGACGCTCACGCCACAATTTTCAAATTACCCGATTACAAAATTTCCCAATTACCAAATTTCCTCAACTCCTACAGCACCTCTGGAGCCAAGCTCACGATCTTCAAAAACTTTTTTTCGCGCAACTCTCTTGCCACCGGACCGAAGACGCGGGTCCCAACCGGCTCGCCGGCCTCGTTGATCAATACCGCCGCGTTCTGGTCGAAGCGAATGTAGGTGCCATCGCGCCGGCGGTGCTCTTTGCGAGTGCGCACAATGACCGCTTTTACCACGGTGCCTTTCTTGGTCTGACCTTCCGGCGCGGCTTCTTTCACGCTGGCTGTGACCACGTCACCCAAGCCGGCGCGCAGTCCGGTCGAGCCACCCAGCGGTAGGATCATCTGCAGCTTGCGTGCGCCGCTGTTGTCGGCGACCTCGAGCATGCTTCGCATCATTACGGTCATAAGGTCTCCGTGCGTAGCTGCTAGCCGCTAGCCACTAGCTCCTAGCAACCAGTTCAGTCCAGGTTGCCAGCAGCTAGAAGCTAGGAGCTAGGAGCTTCTTTATTTCTGCTCCCCAACTTCCGTCAATTCCGGTACCAGCGCGGTCTTACGCACAATTTCCTTCAGCTTCCAACGCTTTAGTTTCGAGAGCGGGCGCGTTTCTTCGAGCCGAACCACGTCGCCCACATGCGCTTCGTTCTTCTCGTCGTGGGCATAGAATTTTTTTGCTTTCGAAATCACGCGCGTGTAAAGCGGGTGCGCCCGGCGGCGGATCACCTGCACCACGATGGTCTTCTGCATGCGATTCGAGACCACTTCCCCGACTAGTTCTTTGCGCCTTCCGGCAGCTTGTGTTTCCGCCATTACTTTTTCTCCCCTGCCGCAGCGCGCTCATGGGCGATGGTTTTCACCCGGGCAATGTCCTTGCGCAAGCCGCGGAGCTTCTTCAGGCTCTCGGTCTGTCCCATGTTGAGCTGAAACTTCAGCTTAAAAAGCTGATCGCTCATTTCCTGTTCCTGGTGACGAAGTTCTTCGTCGGTCAAATTTCGAATTTTTTCTGCCTTCATATCAAAGCTCTCAGTTTTCGGCTCTCAGCTTTCGGCGACCCAGGCCGTCTTTGCTGACGGCAGACGACTGATGGCTGCGGCAACTTATGCGACGCCAGCCGCATAGCTTCAGCGGCATCCTGCGGGGTCACGCCTTCCATCTCGAACAGAATTTTTCCTGGGCGAACCACGGCGACCCAGTGATCAGGAGCGCCCTTGCCCTTACCCATACGAGTTTCAGCCGGCTTCTTGGTAACTGGCTTGTCCGGGAAGAGGCGGATCCAAATTTTGCCGCCGCGCTTGATGAATCGAGTCATGGCCACGCGGCTAGCCTCAATCTGGCGATCAGTAATCCAACCCGGCTCGAGTACTTTGAGACCGTAATCTCCGAACGACAGCTCAGCTCCGCGCCAGGCCTTGCCTGTCATGCGTCCGCGCTGTTGCTTGCGGTACTTAACTTTTTTCGGCATCAACATAAAGTCAGCTCTTAGCTTCTAACTCTTAGCCTCTAGCTCAAAACACCTAGCTAATCTGAAATCTACAATCCAAAAATCTGCAATTCTCCTAAAACGCTCCGGCGGCCACTGGCGCTTCCCGCTTTTTGGCCGGCAGAATTTCGCCGCGATAGATCCAGCACTTCACCCCGATGACGCCGTAGGTGGTACGGGCTTCGCTGAATCCATATTCGATATCCGCCCGCAGTGTGTGCAGCGGCAACCGGCCCTGCAAGTACCATTCGGAGCGCGCGATTTCATTTCCGTTCAAACGGCCGCTGACGCGAACCTTGATGCCTTTGCATCCGAAGCGCAGCGCGGAGTCGACTGCCTTACGCATGGCGCGACGAAAACCCACACGCTTTTCGAGTTGCAACGCAATCGATTCCGAAACCAGTTGCGCATCCAGCTCAGGCTTGTGCACTTCCTGAATGTCGATGTACACCTCGCGGTTGGTGCGCTTCTGCACTTCCTGCTTCAGCTTGTCGATCTCGGCGCCCTTGCGGCCGATGATGATTCCTGGACGCGCGGTCTTGATGATGACGCGCAGCTTATTGCCGGGACGCTCGACTTCGATCGAGCTCACGCCCGCCGACTTGAGTTTGTCCTTCAGCTCGTTCTTCAGCTTGACGTCTTCAAGCAGCAGCTTGTCGTAATCGCGCTCGACAAACCAACGCGACTTCCACGGCTTGGTGTACCCGAGCCGGAACCCGTAAGGATGTACTTTTTGTCCCATAAACCAGCCTTTAGCTCCTAGCTGTTAGCTTCTAGCTAGAATCTCATCAACCAACTGTCATTCCGAGCGAGCATTCTGATCGAGCAGCAGCGAATCAGGACCGCAGTCGAGAAACCTGCTTCACGAGCCACTAATCACTTCTTTGCCACTGCCTTCTTGCCAGCCGACTTCTTCTTGGCAACCACACGCTTCTTCTTAACCGGGGCTGCAGGCGCTTTCTCTTCGCCAACCACCGTCGCCAGCTGTGCGCCATTCTTGCCGCGTTCCGCGAGCGCTATCTCGATATGCGCAATGCGCCGAACGTAACGATAAGCGCGTCCCATAGGCGCAGGACGAATGCGCTTCATGCGCGGGCCGTCGTTTGCAACCGCATGCTTCACGTAAAGACTGTCGAGATCAACATCGATGTTCTTTTCCGTGCTCAGATAATTTGCATTCTGGACCGCTGAGCGCAGCAGTTTTTCTACCTTGGCGGCAATGCGCTTCTTGTTAAATGCCAGCGTGTTCAACGCATCTTCGACGCGCCGACCCTTGATGAGGTCCAGCACCAGCCGCGCCTTCTGTGGCGATACGCGAACAAAACGGGTTTGAGCTCGAAATTCCATTTTCTCGTCTCTCGCTTAACTCTTCGGCGCCGGAGCAGCCGATCCAGCAGACGGAGTGATCGCTCCGGGTCCACCCGGCACTCCCGCTGGACGCGCCGCAACTTCGGTGGCGGCCTTCATCGAGTGTCCCTTGAACTGGCGGGTAAAACTGAATTCGCCCAGCTTGTGGCCCACCATGTTTTCCGTGATGTACACCGCAATGGTGTGTCCCACCATCTCGGGGATGATGGTCGAGCGCCGCGACCAGGTGCGCAGAACTTTCTTCTCGTTGCGCGAGTTCATGCCCTCAATGCGCTGCGCCAGATATCCGTCGATAAAAGGACCTTTTTTAGTTGAACGTGCCATAAAAGCAGCTTCTAGCTGTTAGCTCCTAGTCAAAACTTAAATCCCGTCATCCCGAACCGCTTCACCGATCACCGCTGCGGAATCCCGCTGCGCTCATGCCCGCCAAACGCGGTCACTTACTTCTGCTCACAATGAACTTGTCGGTGCGCTTGTTATTGCGCGTCTTATATCCTCGCGTCGGCTGACCCCAAGGGGTCACCGGATGACGACCACCGGAGGTTTTGCCTTCGCCGCCGCCGTGCGGGTGGTCAACCGGGTTCATCGACACGCCGCGATTGTGCGGCCGCTTGCCCAACCAGCGCGAACGTCCCGCCTTACCGATGGTGATGTTTTCGTGGTCGATGTTTCCGACCTGTCCGATGGTCGCCATGCAATCCTGCGAAACTTTGCGGGTTTCGCCGGAAGGCAATTTCACCAGCGCATATTCGCCTTCCTTGGCAACTAATTGCGCCGAACCTCCCGCTGAGCGCACCATCTGCGCGCCCTTTCCGGGACGCAACTCCAGATTGTGGATGGTTGTGCCCGGCGGAATATTTTTAAGCGGCAAAGCATTGCCCACCAAAATATCGGCATCGGGTCCGCTGATAATTTTCGCGCCCGCCTTCAATCCATCCGGCTGCAGGATGTAGCGTTTCTCGCCGTCCGCATATGCGAGCAGAGCAATGCGGGATGAGCGATTGGGATCGTACTCGATCGAAATCACGGTAGCGGGAATACCGATCTTGTCGCGCTTGAAATCGATGATGCGCAGCTTGCGCTTGTGCCCTCCTCCACGAAACCGCATTGTGGTGTCGCCGGAGTTGCTCGCTCGAAAGCGTAGTCCTATAGCGCAATGTCTGGGTTGTCGGTCTATAAGTCTTGATTGCCATAAAAAAGCTCTCAGCTCTTAGCTGTCAGCTCTCAGCTTTACCGTAATCACGCCGCCGCTTTTGCTGAAAGCTGACGGCCGAAAGCTGATAGCTGTTTTACAAATTCTGTGCGTACTCCGGCATCTTCTCGCCAGCACGCAATCTTACGTATGCCTTCTTCCAATCCGGACGATAGCCGGCAAATTTTCCACGGCGCCGTTCTTTGCCCGGATAATTCGCCGTGCGCACCGAACTCACTTTCACTTTGAAGATCGATTGCACCGCCTCTTTGATCTCGGTCTTCGTAGCTTTTGGCGCAACCTGGAAGACCAGCGTGTTCTGGTTTTCCTTGATGCCGAGGCCCTTCTCGGTGATCACTGGCCGGCGGATGATCTGATATGCGGTCTTCATCTGGTTACGCTACCTCCGCCGCTTTCTTGGTGCGGGTACGCGGACTGCGCGCCGCTTTCTTCTGCGCTTTGCCGTCGCCTTCGCCGGCTTTGTGCTCGCGCTTCGAAGACAAGCTCTTCAGCGAGAGCTGCAACTTCTCAATTGCCGGCTGCGAAAAAATCGCGCGGTCATATCGCAGCAGATGGAAAGGATGCACTTCGCTGCTGCTGACCAGTTCCACCCCTTCAAGATTGCGGGAGCTCAGGTCGAGATTGCGGTTGCTATGATTCGCCACTTCCACCAGCAACGCGCCTTTATCCACCTTCAACGAATCGAGCGCCTCGCGAAATACCTGCGTCTTCGGTTCCTTGACATCGAACGCATTCACCACCACCAGCTTGCCGTCTGAAAGCTTCGCCGCCAGCGCTGACCGCAACGCACCCAGCAATTTCTTGCGCGGAAAACGATAATCGTAGGAACGCGGCTGAGGTCCATGGACCGTGCCGCCATGGCGCCACAGTGGCGACCGGATCGAACCGACACGGGCGCGTCCAGTACCTTTTTGTTTCCACAGCTTCTTGCCCGCTCCCGAAACCAATTTCTTGTTTTTGGTCGCGTGGGTTCCGGCGCGATGGGCGGCGCGGTAATGCGTCACGGCCTCATAT
>QHZX01000286.1 GCA_003224835.1 Acidobacteriota bacterium
AACAAAACTGCCCTCCGTTAAGGCAGGAAGTTAACGAAAATCTCTCAACCTGAACTCGGTGAACTGTGCCGGCACCGGGGGTAGGTTGACAGTTAATGCACCTAACAAGGCACATGCTTAGAAAGTAAAACACTATGGCAGCAGTAGATTATTTCCTGAAGATCGATGGGGTACAGGGGGAATCGAAGGCCGATAAGCACAAGAACGAAATCGATATCGACTCCTTCTCCTGGGGAGCCACGCAAAGCGGCACCTTTGCCGTTGGCGGCGGCGGCGGAGCCGGCAAAGTCTCAATGCAGGATTTCCATTTCACCATGCCGGTAAACAAAGCGAGCCCGGCGCTCTTTCTCTCCTGCGCACAAGGCGACCACATCAAAAATGCGGTCCTAACCTGTCGAAAAGCTGGCAAGGAGCAGCAGGAGTTTATGAAAGTGACGATGAGCGATATATTAGTCTCGTCGTTTCAAACCGGCGGGCACGGATCAGGAGACGTTGTTCCAACCGACCAGATCTCATTAAACTTCGCGAAGATCGAAGTCGAATACAAAGAGCAGGATGCCTCTGGAAAACTGACCGGCGCGGTCAAGAAGTGGTTTGACTTGAAGCAGGTTAAGGGCGGTTAGTGCCCCCCGGTGTCTGCCCACATCAGTACTTTTTCCCCGTGTGATATCGCTCGGTGAACAAAAAAGGCCCATCAAGGTATTTCGCTTGGGTGCATGGCGCGGCCGTAAGGTAGAGCTAATTCAGCGAACGGAGCTATGGCGGGTTAGTAGTCGCATCTCCGCCACCGAAGCCTCGTGCCAGATACGATACACGCAAAACGAACCGATGCGCCCTTGGAATGCTCCCGGGGCTGCAATGAGTATGGCCCGTACCTCTCGGCGTGAGTGACAAGGGATTGCTGTGGGCTCGGAAGCAGATTTAGCAGATTTAATTAACCAAAAGGCGGCGGGGTTCTATGGGTTTAGACGTAAGAGCGATTGGAAATTTGACACCTCTACCAGCAAGGGAGGTACTGTCGGTCCCGTCACCGGGGGCGCAGGCGATCTAATATTTAAGGGGGACCCATATGGCAGATGGTGGTATCACTATGCCTGGGGCGGCGCGGGGTTAGTGTCCAAGGGTGCCCCAATTGCCCTTACGCAATCGACTGAAAAGACATATAGTGGGGGAGATATTTTTCTCAGTGATCGATTTCCTGGCGAGGACTTAACAGTTACCGATTTCGAAGGTTGGTGTATCATAGCCGATGCTTCCGTGGCAGGGGGACTAGGTGCGGCAATGACGGCAATCTTAGTGGGCATTCCCTGGAAAGCACTGTCTACAGAGGGAAGCATTTTGGCTGCCGGCCCTCTTCCAGTGGTGATCGACCAACTGTTTGGAACCCATACCGTGAAGGCGCTCCAAAGCAGGGCAAAGGCTCTTGTATTAGTACGCAGCCTTAACTCTGGGGTTCAGCTGGGCGCCGGTATCTCCGCGTCACTTGGACGGATATGGTTGGGCGATTATGAATGGCAGGAGGCACCAATTCCGAGTGACGCTTTGCTACCCGAATACATTCCAATAGAGCATAGGATTGGACAAAGCGACGACACTCTCACGCTTCCCGGAGATGTGCTGTTTCCTTTCAACCGGCCCTGGCCCACGGAGGAAAGGAGATATGTCTTTGAGCCGAAGGCGACAAACGCACTTAACGAAGTTACCTCACACGTCAAAGCACTTCTGCTGAAAAGAACTATTCGTAGAATACAGATCTACGGTTACACCGATTCAGTCGGGTCGGTTGGCTTTAATCTCGAGCTTTCCCGCCGTCGGGCAAACGCAGTCGCGGAGTGGCTGATCGCGCATAAGGTTGTCGATCCAAAAACAGTCCGCGCGGAAGGTTTGGGCAAGACAAATTTTGTCGCCTCTAATACGCGGCCTGACGGTTCGGACAATCCCGTCGGACGGCAAAAAAATCGCCGTGTCGAGATTAATCTACTTTCATGAAAGACGCCGGCTAAGGCGCGTCCAGACTCTTCCAGTTGTTCGGCGTCCTTGACTAATAGACGCTTGGTCGAGCGGTCCCCTTGTTCCCGGATTTGCGAAACGCGCAGACGAGTCGCTTGAATACTATAGGAACGAAGTATTCTGCGGAATCGTCTTACCCGTTACAGCAGCCATAAGTTCCTTATTCTTTTGCGTAAGCCTTGAGTTGGAAAAAACTGTTTCAGCCGCCAAACCCATACCTCCAGAAGCATGAAGGCTTTGTCCTTTTTTCAAAAGATTGTGCATGGCTTCATGAAAGGCGAGAACTGCCAATGCGCGTGGGGAATTCTCGTCTGACGCCGCCGCGGAAACGTACACCTCAGACAGGTTTCCAGCCGAGCTGATGTGAGTGGTACCGCCGCCGCCTAATGGACTATTCGGTTTAATTTGACGCACAAGACTGCTGCTTTGGTCATCGACGAAGTAGATCAATAACGAGGTGGTACTCACACTCGTAGGATCCCACCAAAAATCAGAGATGTCGAAGGGACAGGAGGATAGTTGACAGACTTCGTCGAACAACAGTTTCAACTCGGTTCCGACGACGTAACGGTCACCTTCTCCCCATGTGCCCGGTCCCGACGTGGCACTGTCCTTCAAATAGAAGTCGTACGTCATTGTCTTGAGATCGCCCGCCAGTCAACCGTCGACATCGGTGATTCGCACAGATGCCGAGCGATTCGCATACTCAATCCGACGTCGCTAATCCCAGTCAAGCCATTTAATGAATTCATGCCGTGTCTGTTAAGATGGTTTCGGGCAGTCCTAAAACTGCGTAATTGGCAGATTAATGCGCTTCGAAACTGCGTTTCCAGATCGTCACGCTGTCAGGCACGTGATTTGCCGCGACTAGCGGTTAGCAGAACTGAGTCCCGTGTTCAAAGACGGAAAATGGGATCCTCGGAGGTCGAACACGAACCTTCCGGTTTGGAACAGCCAATTTTGAGGTTCGGTTTCAATGTTTTAGTTTTCTTGATACGAACTAACATGATACACACTTAAAAATAAAAGACTATGGCAGCGACTGATTATTTCCTGAAGCTCGACGGCATCGAGGGCGAATCGAAAGATGAAAAACACCAGAAGGAGATCGACATCGAGTCGTTTTCCTGGGGGGCTACCCAGCGCGGCGAACTCGGCCAGCGCAAAAGCGGCAAAGTAGCTATGGGAGACTTCCATTTCACGATGGCGGCGAGCAAGGCGAGTCCCCAGCTTATGCAATATTGCGCGTTCGGTAGGCCAATTCCCAAGGCAGTACTGACGATTAGGAAGGCGGGTCAGAAGCAACAGGAGTACATGAAGGTGACGCTAAGCGATGCGATGATCTCGTCTTATCAAACCGACGGACAAGCAGGCGCTAACACTATCCCCAAAGAGCAGATCTCATTGAACTTCGGGAAGATTGAAATTTTGTATCAGGAGCAGACTGAAACCGGGCAGTTGGGAGGCGGGGTCATGAGCACTGTTGATTTGAGAACGGTTAGCGGCGGCTAAGAACCACGACCACCTGCGCGTGTGAACACTCCCGAGTTCGATGTGTTGTCGCACACTTGCCCTGACTATTGGAAATATCCGCGACCTGATGCGGTCAGGAAGATGATCGGCGGGGAGGCGAATGACCCGACATTACTAACGCGTGCACCATCCGGTTAAGTCACGCCATGAATGCGGCTGGCGTTTCTATTCCCGCGGTATGACAGAAAATTACCAATCGGAAGGGGAAGAACAAACAGTTCTATATTATTCGGGTGGCAAATTTTCGCGCCCGGATAAGGCAATAGGTGCTTAAACTGGCAGTGCTTAAGTTGACAAATGGCAAGCACGTAGTTTTGGCAACGTCAGTACTGTGATTCAACGGTTCAGCTATCCGATGTGGGTTGAGCAATAAAGGTTGGCAATTTAAAGCCAAAGGTGAAACTCTGAGTTGGAGCCCACCGAATATTCAAATTCCCGATATGAGCGTCGAAGAACAGATCAAAGCCGGCCAATTGGACGAGGCACTTACCCAGGCGCAGGAAGCGGTGCGAAAAACACCGGCAGAGGCGCGCCCACGTATTTTACTGTTTCAGTTATTCAGCGTGCTTGGGCAGTGGGAACGGGCTCTAACCCAACTCAACGTGCTGCGGGATATGGATCCCGAGTGCATGGTCCTGGCAGAAATATTTCGGCCTGTATTGCAGTGCGAAGCTTTGCGCGCAGAAATCTTTGCCGGTAAACGTAGCCCATTAATCTTCGGTGAACCGATGGAATGGATCGGCCTGCTGGTGCAGGCCAATGCGCTCCTGGCACAGGGGCAGACCGCTGCGGCGGTCGAGTTGCGCAACAAAGCTTTCGAAGCAGCCCCGGCAACCGCCGGCAAGCTCAACGATCAATCCTTCGAATGGATCGCGGATGCTGATTCGCGTTTCGGACCAATGGTCGAAGCGATCATCGACGGAAAATATTATTGGGTACCGTTTTTTCGCATCAGCTCGATTCGCACAGGATCGCCGCAGGATCTGCGCGATCTGGTGTGGACAGCGGTGCAGTTTACCTGGGTCAATGCGGGCGAGTCACCAGGGTTTATTCCCACCAGGTATCCGGGAACGGAAAAGGAAATGGACAGTGCCTTCCGACTGGCGCGCAAGACCGAATGGACCGACCATGGGAATGATCTCTATTTTGGGATTGGTCAACGTATGTTCGCGACCGACCAAGGGGAGATAGCTTTGACAGAGGTGCGCAAGATCGAACTAACACAGGCATAATACAGTTCGCTTGTATGGCCGATTCCTTTACGGAAAAAATTCAGCCGTGCCTGCTGGATCGTCTCACCGACGAAAATCCAGAGTCGCAAAAGGAAAGCAGGAATGAGCGGGTCATTTCTGTAAAGCGTTACCGCGAAGGTGTTCTGCGTGATCTGATTTGGTTATTGAACGCGAAGGCGCACTCCGCGGAAGACGGCCTAGAGGACTTTCCCGAGGCAGCGCACTCGGTTTTAAATTTCGGGACACGCGATCTTTGCGGCTTGATTTCTTCGAGCATGGATCTGCGAACATTGGAACAGGACATTGCCGAGGCGCTGCGTCGCCTCGAGCCGAGGATCAATCCTGGTTCGCTCACGGTCACGGCGGTCTCCGGTGCGCAAAAGTTCTCGAATGGAATCGTTATCGAAATCCGTGGTGATCTCTGGGCCTATCCGGTGCCGGAACAACTTCTTATCCG
>QHZX01000287.1 GCA_003224835.1 Acidobacteriota bacterium
GAGAAGACATCTTGGTTCCTTCCCAGTGTTTCTGCAATTGCAGAAGCAATTATGTGCTTGATAAGACCCGAACGGTGCTCACTTAGAATAGCAAGCAAATTATTGCAGCGAGGGGAATTACGGCCTCAGATTCTCGTCCTGAAATCGGCTTGTGTCAATGTTTTTTTGCGATACAAAGCTCGTTGCCTACTTTCATGCCGAAAGAGCTGCCGCCCAAATGCGAAGTCGATACCCTTGGGCATACCCATCGGAGGAAAACTCTCGCTCGAACAGCAGATTCCTCGACTACGAAGATCATTCGGGAATGCGAATGATCTTCTTGCTCGGAATGACATTGTGAGGGGGAATTGGACAGCGGCAGGGCTGAAAGCCGGGCCCTCTCTAAGGAACGGGAAGAGCGTCGGACAAGAGTGGCCGACCCACACCGCCGATGGTCCCATCTCTCGCAAACTCGGCGAGAAATGTGGCACCCGCGGTGCATGGAAGCACGAGATCATCGACCGCTTCGCTCAGGACGAGAGTTTTGTAGGGCATCGACACCCTTTGATTTCGCTCTGGGCAGGCCCCTGGCTTTAACTCCGGGAACCCACGAGCATGCGCCTCGTTCCGATTTCGTAACAGGATGACGAATTCCGTCGGTGCTTTAAGGAACCGAGCTAAAATGCCTTCCCGATCCGGTCTCGCTTCGATCCACTCGAGGGAGGACTACGATGGCCGCGCCCCACGCTCCTGATCCGGCACATGGAAATCCAGATGAGCCTGGAAAAGTTCGTTCAACAGGCTCGGTGTTTGATTTTCTTCTTGCGTTGTTTAGCGAAAGCCGGCCTTGGGTGCGAGCCGTAGTTGTGCTCGGGGTATTCGGCGGGGCGGGTTTTGGAGTCTACAGGTGGGTCTCCCCACTGCCACCCGTCCTAAAAGAGCAAGCGCTTCCACAGCTTGCGTATCCATTTGACAAGGGCAAGCAGGTGGATGTGCCGGGGAAGAGTGCGAACAACGATCCTCGAAACGTTGCTGCCACCCAGAGAATTTCGGATGAGGACGAGCACTTCAAGTGGCACGCGACGCATGAAAAGCATGAACCGGATTGGAACCTAATTTCGATGGCGGACGACAATAATCTGCTCGAGTACAAGTACTACAAAGACACCGACCGCTGCATTTTGCTGCTGAGGAAGCAAAACGGAGATGCGAACGCTCAGTGGATCAGGGAGTCAGTGTTTGGCGGAAGCTCTGCGAGAAGTACTGTCTCGAAATACCAGAGCAAACTATCAGATCTGTTCGTCGAGACTGCGAGCGCGAGCCCACCCGAAGCTCGTCCGGGGACCGAGGGTCATTTGCAGCCGGTACAGGCTGGATGCGCGAACCCGCACCCCGGAGCGTTCTCGTGGTGGTGGGGGCCTCCGACAGACCAGTGCTGGAGCCCGTACTACAGGCGGTTCGCGGACGGTTGCACACATCATCAAATGTTCAACCGATGCTACAACTCGTGGGATGCCAACGTGTACTGGGACTATTGCACCGGCGGCATGCAGCATTATTGACGAACCGGCTGAAAGATACTGCAGAGGTGGCCTGTTGGGGTCCCAGATGTTTCCTGCATCCGAAGAAATTCCCGGCCGCTTCGTTTCAGAGACTCATGCTGGCCTGGAGGAGGAGGTCACCGTTCGCCCAGATGAAATCTGTGTAGCACCCCTTCGGCTTCGCTCAGGGCAAGCTCGTGACTGCGAAGATCATTCGCATTGCGAATGATCTTCTTGCTCGGAATGACAGTATGGGGGAATGGACAGCGGCACGACTGAAAGCGGTGCACTCACTGCTCATAACTCTCCAGTTGTGTCATCCCGAACGGACGCGCTGGCGCGTGCGAGAGGGATCGCACGACACGATTGGATCGGCGAAAGCGTCTGCGGGATTAGCACAATTGCGTGCACACAGCGGAGTTTGTCCCCAGGACTGCATTGCTGGCGCAAGCTGACGTAGGGTTCCTCTGACGTGCGCGAGTGCCCGTCTTCGGAATGACACCACGCTGGGGATTGAATGGCACTCTTCGGTTCCGCCCAGGAACCGGTCGCGCATTCCACGAAAGCTGATGTACACTTAGGCGCTTTTTCTCAGTCGTCAGATACGACCGTGTTCGTCAAATTCAATCCTGCCTGTGGAGGCTAACCATGAAAATCGGTTTGATGATTTTGGCTTTATTGTCATTGATCGCGACAGCGCTGGCGCAATCCGGTGATATGGATGTAGTTCAGAACCTTGCGGCTGACAAATTCCAGAAAGTACCGGGCGCGCCAGAGTGCCTGACCGCGGCCGTCGAGCAAGGCGACCCGAGCAAGGCTGTTGTGTTTCTGCTGAAGGCGACCGCAGGATGCAGCGTACCGTGGCACTATCACACGGCCAACGAGCAGATGATGTTAGTGAGCGGAACCGGACGGGTGGAGATGAAAGATGCAAAGCCGGTCGATCTGCACGCCGGCGGCTTCGCGTATGCTCCAGCGAAGCACGTTCACAAGTTTACGTGCGTAGGGCGGCCATGCGAGTTTTTCCTGAGCTCTGATGCAGCGTTCGACATTCATTACGTGGATGAGAGCGGCAGCGAGATTCCTCCTGAGAAGGCATTGGCGAAGAAGAAGTAAGGCTGGTTGATTCGTAATGACGTCATCCCCGAAGTGGTTTTCAACTGTTCCGTGGGCCCCGCATTTGATGGGGCCTGCGGGACACGACCTTTCGTAACGTTCTCATACAGAATGTACCGTATCGTACGTGACTGCGGGACGCCGCTAGGATGGGCACATCTTTTGACGGCGTTCGGAAGTTTCGGGTGCCGGGAGTGGAGATAAACGATGCGAAAGCAGCACCGGAACGCCGAGCACACAAGTCGATTTGGCTGTTGCAACGAAAACCGCAGCAGCGTGTTTTCTTTCTGCGACGCGGTTGGTTCGTGGGACGCACCTGCGGCTGAGCTAGACATGTTTAGCCGCTGGATCAAGCTGGCAGATGACGCGCTCGCGGCTAAGCGGAAATCCAGGAAGAGAGCGGCGAGCCGTATCCGGCGCAACCCGGGAGCGCCTTGCAATCGGACTCAGGCGGGGGCGCTGCTGGTAATGCCCCAGTCCTCGGGCGGCGAGGCAATACCCCATACATTGCCGGGCTCGTCCAGCATTAGTCCGAGAAACCAGAACTTTTCATATTCCCCGAGCTGAATGCAATTCACCACACGCGCGGTGACGCTGGGTTTCGTGGGAAGGCCTTCCAGGCGGACTGCGGATCCGACTTTTAAGGGATGGTTAAAGCGGGCGGCGCACCCGCGGATATTGACCAGGACGACGAGACACGGTCCTGAAAGCGGAGGATCGTTGTCGAGAGTACTGAGAATCAACTGAATCTTGCAACTGATTCTGGTACCGCCCCGGGCCTCAGCCAAAGATCATCTCTCCCTGCTTCTGGTCTAGCCCGCGAAGTGGCAAAACTTCGAAACTGCGCCGCACCAAGCAGGTACGTTTCGAATTCTAGTGCTACGTTCCTTTATTGGGATCGAAAGTTGGTCACGGTCGGTTCTCCGACGAACTAGCGGGCCTCGGGCTGCCACCCGAGGTGCGGTGGCGTAACAGATCTTTATCTAATGATGGGGTCAGAAAGCGCGCCTTATTTGTCCGGCTTCTTACTTACGGACCTGTAAACGGAACAAATTCCATTTTTGGAATGTTGCTATTACCTAAGGTCTAATCTCCCCTGTGCTTCTGTTACTTGCTGGGCTACGCCGGAAAGTTGAAGATTTTGAAAGCACCAGTACGTTCCTGTCATTTTGCACGGCTCGGCTCGAACACCCCAGCTGCACGAGAGGCTGGTAGCAGGACGGAGCGGGTGCCATTTCATTATTAGGGGAGAGGGATGAGAAAACTGATTGGTGTTGCGGTATTAGTTTGCATGACTTCGATGTTGGGAATGGCTGGGGAAGTTCCCAAGCCGGAAGTTTTCGGCGGTTACCAGTTCACCAGCACGGACGGTGGATGGCATGGGAACGGCTTTAGCACCTCTGCCAATTTCTACATTTGGAAGAGTGTCGGGATTACCGGTGACCTGGGCTCAGGATTCAGCCAGGGACAGAGCCTGTATACCTACACCGTTGGCCCGGTGGTTTCGTTCCCTAAGGGCAAGTTCTCGCCTTACGTTCATGCTTTATTCGGTGGCGCGCATGCGGGAGCTGCCGGAGTTGGCGTAGGCGGGTCGACCATCATGTTCGGTGGAGGCATGGACTTCGGCAAGAAAAAGCTGGTGTTCCGCGCCATCAACCTGGACTGGATGCGGCTGAGCTTTAGCGGCTTCAGCGACAACAACAACGTACGCATCAACACGGGGTTCCTGTATCGGTTCTAGTTCATCTGAAACAATCCAAGGCGGCCTAATCGGCCGCCTTTTTTTATTGGGTTATTTCATTCGAGGCCGGGTGTCGCGAAGGTTGCAGATTGCAGATTTTAGATTGTAGATTGTCCGCAATTCTGCAAGTTCAAATGAAATGTCCACCTCAAATCTGAAATCTAAAATCTACAATCTCAAATCTGAAATCTGCAATCTACAATCTGAAGTCTGAAATCTGATTACGCGATCACGGGTTGATGGCTGGCGAGGAGAAGCTCAAAGGCTTTAGTAGAGTCAACCGGAGGAGAGTAGAGGAATCCTTGGGCCATTTCGCATTTGAGGTGCTTAAGCTCGGTGATCTCGTCTTGCGTTTCGGTGCCCTCAGCCACAACTTTGAGTCCAAGGCTGTGCGCGAGCATAACAATCAGGCGCACGATTTCATGATTATCGTGGTCGGAGGACATCTGCGAAATGAAGATCCTGTCAATTTTCAAGGCATCGATAGGGAAGCGCGGCAAGCGGCTGAGCGAAGAGTAGCCGGTGCCAAAATCGTCGATGCTTAAGCGGACGCCGAGTGACTTGAGATCAGCCAGCACGGAGAAAGCCCGATCGGCATCGCCCATCGCAATGGTCTCGGTGATCTCAAGATTCACAGTGCTGGGGTGAATGCCAGACTGTGTAAGGATCGCTTCGATTTCTTTCGCCAGGTCCGGCAGCGCAAACTGCCGTGGCGTGATGTTCAAACTCATGGTTAGTGGAGGCGTGCACTTTATCTTTGTCTGCCAGGACTGTAATTGCTGGCAAGATTCGAGGTAAAGGGCTCGATTCATTGGAAGAATGAGTCCAGTCTCGTCGGCTATGGGAATGAAGTCGACTGGGGAAACCATTCCCTGGACGGTCTTCCAGCGGCTTAACGCTTCGAAGCCAATAATTTTTCCCGATTCGAAATGCATCGCCGGATCGAAGACTTCACACCGCGCTTTGCCGGACTGCTTGGCGCGGTACATAGCGATTTCAGAATCGCGCAGGAGGTCTTCCGCGCCTTCGTAAGAGTTGCTGCTGGCAACGATACCGATGCTGGCAGAGACCACGATTTGCTGGCCGCCAATGTTAAAAGGAACCGAGATCTTATCCAGAATGCGCCGCGCTGCCCGAATGGCGTCACTGGGCTGGGAGATATCATCCAGGAGCGCGGTAAATTCGTCGCCGCCAAGCCGGGCCAGACCGCCGGCAGTCGATCTCGTATTGGTTTCGGGAGCGGAACGGGAAACGGTATCGGTTTCCCGAAATGACGCGGTAAGACGATGGGCGACCTGGATGAGGAGTTCGTCTCCGGCGGTGTGACCGAGACTGTCATTGAAGACCTTGAACCCATCAATATCGATGAAGAGCACAACGAACTTGTAGTCGGAGTGGCGGCGGGCCCGAATCAGGGAGTGCTGGAGCCGATCAACAAACAGGGCCCGATTAGGCAATTCCGTCAGCACGTCGTGCAACGCGCGATGCTCGAGCATCTCTTCAGCGTGCTTCCGTTCGGTAATGTCGCGGTTGACGATGACCAGTTTTTCCATGTTGCCATTGCCGTTTTGAATAGGACTGGCCGTGCTCCGTGCATTTGCAGCAGCTTGCAAGACGCGCTCGCGATCGGAAGGATGGATCTGATCGACGGAAGATCCGGCGCTCAACTCTGCCCCTGAATACCCTAAGACCTTTTCATAAGCGGGACTGTTATAGAGCCGATTACCGGCTGCATCTACTACCGCAATCATGTCCGCGGCGTTTTCGGTGATGAGTTGGAAAAGTTCGTCGCGCTCGATCAGTTGCCTGCGCACCCGCTGCAGCTGCATGTGCTGATACATCGTATAGATATCAAACATCAGCACCAGAGCGGCGAGTCCGCGCACCCAATCGCGGAGGTCGGTCCAATATTGGCGGCTGATTCCGGAGTTCTGATCGAAAAAAGTAAGGAAGACAATACCCGCAGTGAGGGCGAGAGTAACTATTACGGCGAATCCCCACAACCACCATTCACGGCCTTCGATCTGGTGAATTTTGAGCGAGTTTATCCCGCGGCTTCTGGGGGAAGCACTTTTAGAGGCGGAAGGCATGCAATGTCAGGAGTAAAGAGCGATTCTATTTCGCATGCACGATTACGCCCAAGTTACTGAGGTAGAGGAGGCTTTCGTGCGGGTCGGTGCCGATGTGAATATAGGAATCTATGCTGAGTTCCAAAATGGTGCCTCAGTCATCCTCGAACGGACGTGAATTGCTGTCTTCGTCGGTCGGTTAACCGACCGAGAGTTATGATTACTTACGGTTTATTAAAATAAGCGCTTTGGCTTTCCCTGTTCGTATGAGGGGTGCCATACCCGTAAGAAATTAATGACTGCAGTGGCAGAAATTCGAGCACTGGTTGTGACCCGGGACGCGGAGTTAACCACCACGTTTACACACCTCTCCCGGGAGTTCGGAATTAGTGCGCAGAGAAGCAGCGGGACCAATGGCGGAGTCCCAAAAGAGCTGACCCTCTCGAAATACGAAGCATTAGTCATTGATTTTGACACCATTCCGCAAACGGTACCGATTTTCACAACCATTCGGCAGAGCCCAGCCAACCGGAATGCAGTGGTATTCGCGGTGGTGAGCAGCGAAGACACGCGCCAACGGGCCAAAGACCAGGGCGCTACGTTCTTGCTGGAGCGGCCGCTGGAACGCGATGGATTACGGCGCGTGCTGCAGGCCGCCTATGGTCTGATGACGAGTGAACGCCGGCGCTACTTCCGCTGTTCGATTGAACTTCCGGTGCAATTGGTTCGAGATAGCGGCGAAGAACTCGATTGCAGAACCATCAACATCAGCAGTAATGGAATGGCGGTAAACGGTCCAGCCCCATTTGAAGGCGGCGAGAAACTGCACATCGCATTGAGCTTGCCGAAATCCGGCTCGCAGGTGCGTGGTCGGGCCACGGTTGTGTGGGACGACAAACACGGTAAAACGGGTTTGAGTGTCGAATGCGCGAATTCGCAGATGCAGAGAGAGCTTGATACGTGGCTGGACGCGCAATTTCATCCCAATATTGGGCGATAGTCTAGCCCAGCTCTTCTTCCAAACTTGAGATAAAAGACTGA
>QHZX01000540.1 GCA_003224835.1 Acidobacteriota bacterium
GGTTGTTTGATGTGCAGCCACTGCCGTATCAATTTCCTTTAATGGTTACCCAGGCCATTCCATTCTTTTCCTATACCGTAGATAAGAGCCCCGGGAACGGGTCATTCTACAATTTCGGCGGGCAAAATGTTATCTTTCCGGCGAACAGACTGCGCGTGAGCTTTATCCCGCACCCGAAGCGCACCTACGTAGGGCAATGGAACCTGAATATTCAGCAGCAGATTACTCCTAGCATTGCTGGCATGGTTGCATACGTTGGTTCGCGGGGCGTCCATCAACCATTTCGCATTGATGACGGGAACATGGTGGTTCCCAGTCTAACCTCAGCGGGCTACGTTTTCCCATTTAACAGCGATGGTAGCCCTTTCGATCCGATCAATCCGCATTTCGGATCAGTCCGGACGATGCTGTATGAGGGACAGTCCTACTATCATGCTCTAGAGACGCAACTGGCAAAGCGCATGAGCCACGGCTTTCAAGTTCAAGGTACCTTCACCTGGAGCAAGAGCATCGACACCAGTTCGGCATCAGTTGCAGGAGACAGTTTCGGAAATTCACTTTCAAGTCTTCCCTGGTATGACTTGAAAGCGGATCGAGGACCTTCCGATTTCAACGTTGGCCGCACTCTGGTCGTGAATGGAGTATGGGATGTACCTACACCCAAATCTATGTCTGCGCCTGGTCAATGGGCACTAGGGGGATGGGAACTCGGAATCATTTTCACCGCCAGCGACGGCGTTCCATTCACCCCGACGTGGGGAACAGGGTCAGATCCGTCTAATTCAAACAGCGGCGACGATTGGGCATTCCCAAGCCGTTTGACGGGATCGGGGTGCCGCTCGCTGACTGATCCTGGAAACCGCACGAACTATGTAAAAACGCAGTGCTTCCAGGTCCCCACCGCGCCTTCGCTCGCATTCTGGAACGCAAACTGTAACCCTGCACCGCCCAGCTTAGTCGATTCGAGTGGAAATCAGATCGTGATTAATAACCCACAGAATCCTGGCCTGGATGGAGCCGGCTGGCTCCCAGCTCTCCCTTGTTTCAACTTGCGCGGTAATTCCGGTCGCAACGTTGTAGTCGGTCCGGGCGTCGCCTCGCTGGACTTCTCTGTGTTTAAGAACAACTACATCCCGAGCATCTCGGAGAAGTTTAATATTCAGTTCCGCGCTGAGATGTTCAACATCATCAATCACCCGAACTTTGCTCCACCTACAACACCCGATAACACCGACATTTTTGACGGCACCGGAGCGCCGACCGGAGTAGCGGGATTGCTCTCCAAGACAACTACAACCGGGATTATGCCTTCGCGACCAACGATTCTCATTAAGGACACAAGCGTCCCGGGCAGCCCATCGAGTGTGGATTCGGAGGTTGCAAATAGAGCACGCCGGCGTATCGGCCGGCGCTTGCTTCCATTCTTATTTCTTCTTTATGTAGTCGCGTTCCTTGACCGCATGAACGTGGGCGCGGCGGCGTTGCAAATGCCCCACGACCTCGGCTTCAGCGAACGGATCGTGGGCCTGGGCGCGGGTGTGTTTTTCCTCGGCTACTTCCTGCTGGGAATTCCTGGAGCGTTGATTGTCGAGCAATGGAGCGCACGTCGCTGGATTGCGCGCATCTTGATCTCCTGGGGTATCGTGACCGTCTTCATGGCGTTCATTCATACTGCGCACCAATTTTATCTGGTGCGCTTCTTGGTCGGAGCCGCCGAGGCAGGCTTCCTGCCAGGTGTAATTATTTACTTGACCCACTGGTTTCGGTATCAAGACCGGGCGAAAGCAGTTGCATTTTTCTATGCCGCCAATCCCCTCTCCTATGTCATAGGCTCACCGCTCGCGGGTTTGTTGCTGGGGCTCTCTTGGCTTGGCTTGCGAGGCTGGCGCTGGCTTTTCATCATCGAAGGGATTCCAGCAGTTGTGCTGGGCATCATTACTATCTGGTATTTGACGGATTGGCCAGAGCAAGCTGGTTGGCTCCCCAAGGACGAGAAGCGCTGGATAATCACAGAACTCGAACGGGAGAAGCAAACCAAAAACAGCCGCCATTCTTTCAAGATATGGGAAGCATTCCGCCATCGCGATGTGCTTCTGCTAATCGGGTGCTATTTCTGCGCCATGACCGGCAGCTATGGAATCGCTTTCTGGCTGCCGACGATACTGAAGCGACTCTCTGGGCAAAGCGATTTGAAAGTGACCTTGCTTGCAGCATTGCCGTATATAGCTGCATTCGTTGCGCAGCAGTTAAATGGCTGGCATTCGGACCTGACGCGCGAACGACGCTGGCATGCGGCGGCTCCTCTTTTTATCTGTGGTTTTGCCCTGGCCCTAGCGGTTGCTTACCGTGCCAGCCTTCCGGCGTCAATTGGGCTCTTCATTATTGCCGGCGGCGCGTTTTACGGCCAATTTAGGTGGCTTCTTTGGGCCGATGATTGTTGGCTATTTGGCGACGCGTACGCATTCGTTCAGCGCGGGTTTGTTGTATCTCGTGGCGAGTTTATTTCTCTCAGGTACGTTCATGCTATTAGTCGGCAGGCAAACTACTGTAGGCGCGACATGAGCTCGGATCAAAAATAAGGAGAGCAATCATGGGCCGGTGTAAATTCGGATTGGTTGCAGGCGTTTTTCTGTGCAGTTGCGCTCTTGTGCGGAGCGCTGAGCTTTCCACAGAAGAGAACCTGAGGCTGTATGTCGGAAATAGCCGCGGAGATGACGTTAGCATCGTGGACATGGGGTCGCTTAAAGTCATCGGCGACATCAAACTAGGCGAGCGCATTCATGGTGTCTGCGTTCAGGCTGATGGGAAGCGGCTGTTCGTAACGGTCGAGTCCGATCACACGCTACGAATTATCGATACTGCCAATCAGACTTCTATCGCAACGGTGAAGGTCAGTGGACGCCCGAACCAATGTGCCGTCACTCCGGACGGAAAATATGTAGTGGTTCCTATTCGTGATGGAGACAAAGTCGATATTGTTGACGTCTCTAAGCGAGAGGTTGTTAAGAGTTTGCCCCTTAAGGAACCACACAACGCGCTGAACACTGGTAGCAACCGTTACATGTTCGTGAGCGCGATGTCCGGAAACGAAGTGGACATCATCGATCTTAAAAAAATGGATTACGCAACGCATATTCCGGTCGGGGGCCGGCCGCGGCCCTACGTCGTCAGCCCAGACGGGAATACGATGTATGTGGCGGAAGCAAACCTTCACGGATTCGTGATCGTGGACATTCCGTCCCGAAAGGTGATTGACCGGGTAGAGATGCCCGCCGAGCACTCGACTCCGCATGCGCTGCAATATGAGACGGCTGACACACGTACACACGGACTGGCGCTCACGCCGGATGGCAACGAACTCTGGGTTACTAGCTTGCTGGACGATTGTGTCTACATCTACGACGTAAGGTCAAAGAAGATCGTGGGGAAGGTGGCCACCGGTGGTGGTCCAAACTGGACAGTTTTCACCCCTGACGGCAAGTACATATCCGTCACTAATACTGACTCGGACGACGTGTCCATCATCGACGTGAAGGAACGGCGTGAAGTCACCCGAGTAAAGGTCGGTAGGGTTCCTAAAAGACTGGCTGTGGCGAG
>QHZX01000541.1 GCA_003224835.1 Acidobacteriota bacterium
ACCTGACTTCAGCCTCGCCATTTCGAGAATGGTGTTGACCGATTCCTGTTGCGCGCTCTCGATGAACGAGCAGGTATTGACGACGATGACTTCGGCCTCTTCAGCGGAGGAAACCAGTTCCGCGCCGGCATGCGCCAGCATGCCCATCATTACCTCACTATCGACGAGGTTTTTGGGGCAGCCAAGGCTCACAAACCCGATCTTAGTAGGAGCAGATTTGGGCTCTTCCGGGCTGGCTACAGATAACGATGTTGATGACATGCAATCTATTTATTTTAACATTCTGATAACGATTCGCAGGGAGATCAGTCAATAACCGGTAAGTAGGCCCGCGCGCGGAACAAATGTTTGCGACAGGACAATGTATTTGCTCCATTGACAATCTATTGACACGCTCAATCGAGACGATGGGGGCAAAAAGGTTGACAGTGGCAAATCAGCAGTGATAAAAGTGCAAACATTATTACGTTCTATTCGTCTCGGCGCATCTGCACGTCGCTTAAAGATGCATGGCGTTCAATTAAGTCTTAGCGCCGCTCGGCTGGTCTTGAAAACTCTTTGTGAGGATTATATGGATCATGTTCTAGCTACATTGAAACGTTTCACGATGGCTGGATTGCTGCTGCTCAGTTTCAGCATGGTTATCGGCGGCAGGGCCTCGGCCCAACAGGCGACCGCACAAGTCACTGGCAAGGTCACAGACAGCAGCGGTGCAATCATCGTGGGCGCTGACGTTACCCTGAGAAATTCTCAAACTGGGGTAAGCCGAAACACGACTTCCAACAAAGACGGCGAATATCTCTTCACGCTGGTGCCGATCGGTAACTACGAAATTGCAGTTAAGCGCCAGAGCTTTCAGACATATGAACAGAAGGGCATTACTCTCGACATCAACCAGAACGCCAAGATAGACGTCGCACTGCATGCGGGAGCATCTTCCGAGGTCGTTGAGGTTAATGCGAATGCAACGCAGGTAGATACACAGTCTGCCACTCTGGGAAAAGTGGAAACGACGGAACGAATACTCTCTCTTCCTCTGGTCGAGCGTGACACTATGCAACTCGGTCTCCTTCAGGCGGGAGTTGTGGCTCCCGAGGCCGAAGATGGATCCGGCAATGCTTTTTCCGTGGCTGGCCAACGCTCCGAATCAATGACGTTTTTGATTGACGGTTCTGATAACAATGATTTCCTCGGCAACAACATGGTGGTGAACCCCAACCCTGATGCCGTCGCAGAATTCAAGATTTTGACCAATAATTATGAGGCGGAATACGGGCGAACTTCTGGCGGCATCGTGAACCAGGTAATCAAATCAGGCACCAACAGCATTCATGGCAGCCTTTTCGAGTTCTTCCGCAATACTGCTCTGGACGGCAGCGATTATTTTCTCACCACGCAAAAAGGTGCTCGGCGTCGTGAGGGTCAGCTCGCCCCACCATTTCAGACTTTGAGTCCAGCTGAACGCACGGGCGACTTTAGCGATGTGTTTTCCGGCGTTACGGATCCTGCCACTGGGAACGACACCGGACAGCTTTACAGCCCAGTGGATGGGTCGCCATTTCTGAATAACCAGGTACCAGTGGATCCTGTAATCGCAAACTACATAGCTAAATACGTACCCTTGCCGAACCAGCCAGGCAATCAGTTTGTATCTTCGCCGTCGGCAGCACTCAGGGATGATCAATTCATTTTTCGCTATGACTACAACATCTCGAGCAAAGACACGCTGTCGGCCTTCTACATTTTCGATGATCAACCACAGGTGTTTCCGTTCGAAGTTCTCCATGGTGCCTCCACTGGTGGCGATGTGCCGGTGGGTTCCGGCTTTTCAAATGCGCAACGTTTTCAAACCGGTTCGATTAGCTGGACTCGCACCCTATCTCCTACTATGGTGAACGAGTTTCGGTTCGCAACCAACCGCTCCGCCTCATTCCAGGCGAATCCTGCAGATAAAACGACTCCGCAGGCCCTAGGCTTCACAACCGTTCAAGCGGACGATCCATTAGGTGCCGCACCGCCGCTGATGTTTGTGAACGGGGCCTTTACTCTTGGTCCTTCCCCTCAGGGACCGACGAAGCTACATGACACAACTTTTCAGTATCAAGACACTTTGTCTTGGACTCGCGGCAAACACCAACTCAAGTTCGGCGGCGATGTCCGTTGGGTGGAGAATAACTTTAACTTTGATTTTTTTAATAACGGCAGCTTTTTCTTTGGGGACTTCGGCGCCTACACAGGCTTACCAGGTACTAACTCCCCCGGCAGCAATCTGGCCGATTTCGTGGGTGGGTACTGGGACAATTACTTTCAATTCTCCACCGCTAGGTACGGGATTCGTACCCACTCCTTGTACTTTT
>QHZX01000324.1 GCA_003224835.1 Acidobacteriota bacterium
GATGATGCCCGGTTCGACAATGGCTACGCGGACATTGAACATCTTCATCTCGCCGGCCAGGGCTTCACTCAGCGCCTCCACGGCCCACTTCGACGCCATATAGGATGACAACGGCGAACTGGTAATGCGGCCCGCGACCGAACTCACATTGATGATGCAGCCGCTTCGGCGTTTTCTCATTTGTGTAGCGACCGATTGAATGCAACGGATCACGCCAAAATAATTGGTCTCCATGACTGCGCGAAAGTCGGCCAACGGAAGCTCCTCCACCGAGCCCGATCGCTCAATACCGGCGTTGTTGACGAGCACGTCAATCGGGCCGTGGGCCTGTTGGATAGCAACGATGGCCTCGCGCACAGATTCGTCAACATCCACATCCATCGCCGAGACCGTAATCGGCAGTTTCTCACGCACAGCCGTCTCTGCCAGTGCGGGAGATTGCGAGGGGTTGCGCATAGTGGCATGGACTCTGTGGCCGGCACGGCCAAACACCAACGCCGCTTCTAAGCCGATCCCTTTGCTTGTTCCAGTAATCAGTACTGATGCCATGCGCAGCTCCTTAGGATTGTGCCCACGGATTGTATCGCAATCGAGTTCAGTATTCCTCAACACGCGTGGTTGGCGAAATCAGGCGAACTCGAGAGCCGCGGTCAGGAGTCAATGAGTGCTATGGTGATTTATCGCCAACGCTAGGGTTCCTTTTCGCCGTTTTCTGGTTCCGGCAAAGCAATGGCACCGCTGTTTCGAGATGGTTTGGGCTTTAGTGAAGCCTAACTCACGTTCGACGTCTTCTTTCATATTGCAAATTCTAATCGTACATTCGACGGCTCTCCTGCTCTGCCGTGCACGATTCGTATCCGCACTTTCTTCGTTAGCAAAGGTCAATGAGTGATATGGCGATTTATCAACAATCACAAGCGGCTGTGCTCCAGTGTGCTCCATGGCCGCAGGAGCAATCATGAATAGCGAGTATGTGCACCGCTTGCCATGCGTATTGTTTTTATCGGCCCGCTTGTGATAGAGAAAAGGGATGGTTTGTTTGAGGGAATTGAAACGTAGCTTGACGGCAGCACTGCTGATTTTGGCGGGCGTAGGCCTGCACAGCGCCAGCGCGGAAGATAACGGACTCGAGCGCACGCCGGTTCTCGGCTGGAGTAGCTGGAGCTTCATCCGCAAGCTTCCGACGGCGGACAAAATGAAAGCTCAGGCGCTCGCCCTGCACAATTCCGGATTGCAGAAAATCGGCTACCAATACATAAACCTCGACGACTTTTGGTATCAGTGTCCGGGACCGCAAGGTCCGAACGTCGATTCTTATGGCCGCTGGATCACAGACCCATCCCCATTCCCGCCGCAGGGAGATACCGATGGCATCAAGGTAGTGGCTGACTACATCCACAGTCTCGGGATGAAGTTCGGAATCTATGTTACGCCGGGTATTTCCAAGCAGGCCGTCAGCCGGAACACGCAAATTAAAGGCACATCGTACACCGCTGCTCAGATTGCGGAACCGTCTGTAAAGGAGAACAACTACAACTGCAAGGGCATGGTCCGCGTTGACTACAGCAAGCCTGGAGCGCAGGAGTATACGAATTCATGGGTCGATATGCTCGCGACGTGGGATGTCGATTACATAAAGATTGACGGCATGTCAGACAGCAATGCCGCTGATGTTAAGGCTTGGTCGAATGCTATTCGGCAAAGTGGAAGGCCCATGGTCCTGGATGTCACGCAAGGGAGCTATACCAGCGCCATCGCTCCGACCTTGATGAAGTATGCCAACCAGTGGGAATTCGCACCCGACGTCGAATGCTATCGCTGCGAAAAGGGTGATAGCAGCTATCCGCTTACCAGTTGGGCTGACGTTTCCAATCGCTTCGATTATGTGGCGAAGTGGCAGCCTTACGCTGGTCCGGGCGGATTCAACGACTATGACTCACTCGAGATAGGAAATGGCAGCGACGACGGGCTGACTCCGGTGGAGCGCCAGACTCAAATCAGCCTGTGGGCTCTTGCGGCGTCACCGCTCATCCTCGGTATCGATCTTACTCACCTCGATCCAACGGATCTGCACAAATACCTGGAGAACTCCGCAGTCCTTGCTGTCGACCAGGATTCAATCGCCGCGAAACGAGTGCTCAATACGGGCAGCCAGCAGGTCTTCGCCAAGAAGGAGCCGAACGGAGAGGCGATAGTCGGTTTGTTCAATACCGGCGCGAAGTCAGAGGAAGTCTCTGTTCATCAGTGCTGTGGTTCCATCGCATGGGGTCGTCCTATATCGCGTCAGGGGACTCTAAAACTACTCGGTTACTGACGACAGCCGTGTGTGAATGTGTGGATCCGGACTTCAACTCGATAGATTGAGGTCCCGTAGCGCATCGCCCGCGCCGCCGAGGTTCGCCAACTTCATTTCAGAATATTTGCGAGACAGAATTACGCCCGGCGCGCCGGCGCGGAAGGCCGCCGTTACTGCCTCTTTCACGCTTTGCGGCGTGCACTTGCTGTGTCCCTTCTCAGTTGGGATATCAATGTCAATGCCGGGCCAAATTTGCGTCCTGCTTCCGGCGACCCCCTCCAGGGCGCGCCTGGTCTCCCGATAGACATAATCAGGCGAGAGGCCTGTGTGCGGAATCTGTTCATAGCCGGCCTCGTAATACACCATCACCTCGTAGGTGAAATCCGTCAGTTGCTGCTTGCTGAGGTCGGCGTAAAGCGTGGAGCCAATGTTGTCGACGTAAAGCGACATTCGTTCCCCGCCGCAGTTGTTGTACATCACGACCTTGATGAAATCGGAATACTTGGAGAGTTCCTGCCAGTCCTGCTCTGCACGATAGATAGGATTGAAGGAGTCGTTATGCCAGATATGCCAGCCGACGGGAATTGTCGGTTTGGCGGTTTTCACGGTTTTGTAGAGCGTCGCATAGGTCTCGCGCAAGCCGTCGGTAAACATCATTTCCCATGCAGCTAGTTCGGGATATCGTAAGAGGATTCGTCAGAATTGAACGAAGTACCCATCTGATGGGCGCTTGCCGTTTCGTGAGGCGCGAACAAATTTTTCGAGTTCTAGAAATCCCTGCCTGGCGCGGTCGGGGTTGATTCCACGTTCCCTGGCTGTCTTGTAACAAAACTGGCAGAAGCAAGTCACCTCGCCCGGATCAATCGGCGGCGTGTCGTGCGTGGCTCCAAGACTGTCGCAGAGCGCGCCTTGCCGCTCCGATCCCCACATGATTCCATCCACGTCATAGGAGCGCGCGAAGTCTTCAACCAGCCCAGAAAAGAAATTCCGGTAATTCAAATTGTTGACACAGAGCGTTTCCTGATTGCGCCCATGCAGGTCCCGCTCCTGCACTTGTTCGATGTTGGGAAGGTTTTTGCGGAATACATCTTCCATCCAACAGATAACTTTCATGCCACGTTTTTTCGCCGCCGGAAGCACTTCTTCCAGGATGTCGAGATTGCCGTGATCAGGAGCGTGCTGAGGCTGGATAACGGTGTTTTTGTAGTACTGCGGATGCGGGGTCGCGAAGTTTCCGCCGTGATAGTTCAAGTCGTAAACCTGTCTGCCGTGGTCGGGCAGCGGATAGCCGGGAATTTGCCTGCCTGCGATGCCGCGACCGTAAGTGAACACGGCAAGAAAGAGCGTATTTACGCCGCCGCGTTCCTGAAGGATATCGAGCACTTTTTCGGTGCCCTCATCCACGAAGGAAATCGCTCCTATTTGGATGCCAATCATTTTGTCACTCGGAGAAACGGCGGCCTGTCCCAGCGACGGCATGGTAAGAGACGCACCGGTCGCGGCGGTGAGCTTCATGAATGCGCGGCAGGTTACGTCTGAATTGTGCATGAATCCTCCTATGGCCTCTGGTAGCAATGGTGCGAGGCGATGCTCGGCAGTGTGGAAGTTGCGAATTTCAACATCCTCGATCCTTATATAACTCTGATTGTGAATGGTAAGTACGCCCTGTCTTCCAGAAGGGGTAAAATGCGTCGCGTCGAGGACCGCCGTTTCGCCGGGATAGCTTTTGAAGGTAATGGCTCCGTCACTCGCGTTGCCGGATACATTGATACTGACCAGTTCTTCGTAGATTCCACACCGCACGTCCGCAGTGCCCGGACGCGCAGTGTCCGCCGCATATTGAAGGTGCGCCAAGACGCGGCTTGAGTGCCGACGTTCGAATCATTTCCGGTCGCCGACACATAATAAAAAGTATTGGTCTGATCAAAAGCAGCGGAATCGCGCACCAATAACGCAAAAAAAGTTAGGATTTCAAGTTCATCTTCATGTGAAAAGACAACCATTGACCGCTTATGTGTGAACCCGCGATCCCCGGGAATTCAAGATCTTCTCTGCATTTGTGCGATACACCTTCTGCAGTATTTCGTCTGGAAGTCCGAAACCATTCAAGCTCCAGTGGTAGCCGAACATGTCGTGTTCGTAGAAGTGCTCGTCCCATGTTTCGAGAACTCTGAAGGTGACTCGGTACATCTTCTTGTCGAATCCCATGTCAGTTCCGTAGAGCAAACGGTCCGCATGCTTTTCATAAAACTTGGCGGCAAAGCGGGGAATGGGAGCTGTTTCCGCATATCGCGCGGCAATATCGGCATACAAGTTGGGATGTCTCTCAAGCACCTGCCCCAATCGCGCCAAGTCGTAATCGAGATTGGCAAAGTGGCAGGCCATAAAGGTTGTGTTCGAATGCTTTTTGACGGTGCGCTCCAGAATGTCAATCATTCCGGAGTGCTTCACGATATCCGGTTGATCGTCCAGTCGCCAGTGGAAGGCATTCATCAGTCCGTCATTCGTGTTATCCATGGGTTCGTACATCCAGATGGGATCAGCCACATGGATACTCACCGGCAGGCCCAATTGACCGCAGCGTTCAAACAGGGAGTCCATGCGCGCATCATCCGGGTGCATGCCAAAAGCATTCAGTGAGTTCGAAACAAGACCCTTTCCCTTGTCGTGGAGTTCACCAACTCCGCCCGCGCCCGCCTGATGGCACCTTTCCAATGCGCGTATCGCCTGCGGACCGAATCCAGGCTTGTCGTAGCCGGTGTAATCAAAACCGCACCAGATCTCGAAACGTCCGGGATAGGCAGAAAATTTCCGCTGAACGTCGGTAAACTCCTGTCCCGATGTTTCCGTAAGAAGGATGGTCTTTTCGACTCCGACCTCATCCATATTTTTGACCCACTCTGCGATTTCTTCTGGAGTTTTGGCGTAGGCGTGGGAATGCATATCAATGGTCGGGAATTTCGCCTTAGGTACTTGGGTGATGGGAATCTGATAGCGGGATTTTGGCCGGTAATCTTTCAGCAGTATCTTTTCGGGAGAGGCCTGCTTGGTTGTCTTTTGGGCATCTGAAGAAATGGGATTAGGGGCCTGTTGATCTGCCAAATCGGGCACGCTCCACGCGGGCGTAACACCGATCGCCAGACTGGCCGCGCCAACCGTCTTCAAGAAGGAACGACGTTTCATACCCCTCCTATATATATATTTTTCAGGTGTCAGGCTCGCCAGATTTACTGTGGCCGTACTTCCACAAGCAGATCCCCGCCGAATTCAATCGGTAAGTGTGCGCTATGTCCCGACACTGTCCCGTATTTTTTGCCAGTAACGTAGTCCACCACGCTGTAGTTGCGGTCTTCAAGGCCGCGCAATTCGACTGTTCCTTTCCACTGCTTGGCAAAAAAGGCGTAATACATCGCCTGATCCTTGCGAATTGCATGAGTCTCCGGGACATCGAATCCAATGTCATAGAGCTGACCGAGGTATTTCCCTCTGGACAGCATTTTTTCTCGATAGATACGAAGCCACTTTTCAAATTCTTTTTCGCGCGCCGGAGTCAGATCGGATTTGCCGTGCTTTGTGACCAAAGACGGGAGGACAAACTGTGTGCCCACGACCCCTCCCACGCCGACAGTCGAGGCAAAGTCATTACCGCCATCGCTCAGTTCGACATGATCGCCGAAGAATGGAACGTTATCTCCCATTAGGGCCTTCAATGTTTTTCCCTTGGAACGAATCTGAAAAGAACTTTCCGGGTCGGACGCCACTGACATGTTGAAGTGGGGCATGGTGAAGAAAGAAAATGCTGTGCCGCAAGGGCAGAACTCCACCAGGGCGCCAGGCTTTACCGATTGTGCGGTTTGGTAAATCGCTTTGAAGAAATCCGGCAAGGCCTCGACCGACTCCTCTGGCTCTGCGTGATGGTGAGCAGGGTTGTAACAAGCCGGAACACCGTTCATGTCCTGGCCATCGAGCTTCAATCCATCAAATCCCCAGTCCACTAAGATTTTTTTGACCAGAGCCCTGTGATGCTCCACGACGCGTCGGTCCGCCGGGCACAAGTAATAAGAGTTCCACCAGGAAACTTTTCGCTTGGAACCGTCACGGTTCAACAACTCGTAGTCGGGATGCTCGCGCAGGAGTTCCGAGGTTGGTACAGCGCTCAGCGGCGACCACCAGAGCTGGGCCTTGAATCCTTCCTGGTGAATGCGATCCACCAAGGCTTTCATGTCAGCATCTCCGTGGGGGAATTTCTTGGGATCAAGTTGCCAGTCGCCAACATTGTTTTGCCAACCGTCATCGAGCGTAACCCAGGTGAAACCCAGGCGCTTTACCGTCGGGAGCGAGTCATACACCTGCTGAGGCTGAACTTTTCGGCCGTATCCCCACGCGCACCAGATTGCACCGAAAGCGTCGTCAGGAGCTGTAGCCATCTGAAAACCTTGTTTCATCATGAAGCGCCGGTAGTCAGTGAGGGTGCGGAAATAGTCGCCCTGGTGGACTTCGACGAAGGTGCGAAAAGTATGGAAACTTTCGCCGGTGCTTAACGAAATGGCTTTGCGGAAACGTACAGCAATCCTGGCATGGGCAGGATCGGGCATCGACACAGGCAAGGAAACCAGCTTGGGGCGAAGCTCGACATGTCCCACAGCGATTCCGACATCATGGCGCCAGACATCGACGATCGGCGTGCCGCCGCCGTAGTCACTGGCATTCATGCCTTGATAATTCTCTTGCTGAAATTTTGCATGGAGGGGAAGAACCCAGTTGGGACGTTTCTCGTAAGAACCGCTTTGGTAGGACCAGAAAGCCGGCGAACCTGCACCTCGCCGTGCGTTCACGGTATACCCATTATTAGTCCAACTCTTGATCGCGAGCTTGGTTTTACCGGTATTTGTGTACTGAACATCAAAGAACGCCATTTCCGGAAAGTCGTCATAGATGGTGATAGTGACTTTCTTCGTTAACGTTCCCGCTTTCCCTTCGACAATGAGTTGAGTGCCCTCGCCAAAAGTATCTTTCGTGCGCTCCTGTTTTTGCGAGGTCAGGAAAAATCCAGTCCACGATCTGTCGGTGGTGGTCACAGTCTCAGAGGCAGTGAATGGCCCGACTGCCGTCTCTTTGTTG
>QHZX01000325.1 GCA_003224835.1 Acidobacteriota bacterium
TTGGGCCGCTTGGCTTCCGATTCTTCGCTGAATTCTTCGCTGGCCATGGTGGCGCCATGGATGCCATCACGTCCGGTCTTCGCGCCAACATAAATCACCGGATTGCCTTCACCGGCGGCCTTGGCGTAAAAAATTTGATCTTTGCGGACCAGGCCGAGGGCGAACGCATTCACCAGCGGGTTGCCGGAGTAACTCGGCTCAAATTTGGTTTCACCGCCAAGATTGGGGACACCGAAGCAGTTGCCATAAGAAGCGATGCCGCTGACCACGCCTTCGAGGATGGAGTGGTTCTTGTGGAGTTCCTGGTTGGAGATTGCCGGGCCTCCCTCGGCTGAACGGGCGAGGGCGCCCGTCGCTCCGGTTCCAGGAGAGACCGGGCCGAATCGTAGCGAATCCATCACCGCAACGGGCCGCGCGCCCATGGTGAAAATGTCACGCAAAATACCGCCGACGCCGGTTGTCGCACCCTGAAATGGCTCAATGAGATGCCGGCGTTTTCTCCTGGGCCTTGGAGCACACGGCGGCTGCGGGTCGGCAATCGTCTTAAATGGACGCGGGAGGATTTGTAGGAGCAGTGCTCGCTCCACATCACGCTAAAAATGCCGAGCTCGGTAAACGTTGGTTCGCGGCCGCCCAGCAGGGACTTGATGCGGTCGTATTCTTCGGAAGTCAGTCCATGGTCGCGCAGGACTTCAGGTGTAATGGCTAGGGTCGCCGTGGACATTTGGGGAAAGTCTATTGTCGCATTTTCGGGAGAAATTCAAAAGCATTTAGCCGCAGATTCAAATTCAAGAGCTTTTAACCGCAGAGATCGCAGAGACTTGACCGAGAGGACGCAGAGAAAACAAATGCTGGATCTTCTCTGGTTGCTCAGCGTACTCAGTGGTTAGAGGATGGATTCTGGCGATACTTCAAAATCAAGAGCTTTTAACCGCAGAGATCGCAGAGCTTTAATTGAGAGAACGCGGAGAAAGACAAATGCTTGATCTTCTCGGCACATTCCGCGAAGTCGGCGCACTCGGCGGTTAGAGGATGGATTGTGCCGATACTTCAAATTCAAGAGCTCTGACCACAGAGAGCACAGAGGTACACAGAGGGGAAACACAGAGGGGTAACACACAGGCGAAACACAGAGGCGAAACACAGAGCAGACATGCCTAGATGAGAAGCGGCAGTGGTGTTTCTGACGCATATACTCAAATCCGATGAAGTCCATCATCGTGGGCACCGCCGGGCACATCGATCATGGGAAGACCGCGCTGGTCAAGGCGCTCACGGGAATTGATGCCGACCGACTGCAGGAAGAGAAACGCCGCGGCATCACTATCGACCTGGGATTCGCACACGCGGAGTTGTCCGGCACATCGGGAGAGCGGCTGAGATTTGGCTTTGTCGATGTTCCCGGTCATGAGCGTTTCGTCCGAAACATGCTGGCCGGGGTAGGCGGAATTGACCTGGTGCTGCTGGTGATTGCCGCCGATGAGGGCATCAAGCCACAGACCCGCGAACATTTCGATATTTGCCGTCTGCTTGGAATCCGGCATGGAATAACCGTGCTCACAAAATCGGACCTGGTCGATGCGGAGACGCTGGAAGTTGTGCGCCTCGAAGTCGAAGATTTCTTTCGCGGATCATTCCTGGAGAATGCGCCGATCGTTCCGGTGAGTTCTCTGAAAGCAAGCGGCCTGGATGAACTGAAGCGGCAACTGGTTCGGGTTGCGAGTCAGTTGCCGGCGCGCGACTCGAATGCAATCACGCGTCTGCCCATTGATCGCGTTTTCACGATGAAAGGCTTCGGCACCGTGGTCACAGGTACTCTGGTTGCGGGCGCGATCCATAAAGAAGATGAGCTGCAGCTTTTTCCCGCCGGAAAGAAAATTCGAATTCGAGGCGTTCAAGTTCACGGGGCGTCGGCGGACAAGGCTGTGGCAGGGGAACGCACGGCGCTGAATTTGGCGGGAGTTGATAAAGCCGAACTCGAACGCGGTATGGTGCTTGCCCCGCCAGAAATGCTGCGGACTTCATCTCGGATCGATGTGAAACTTTCACTGCTGCCTTCCGCGCGGCCTTTGAAAAACCAATCGCGCGTGCACTTTCACACGTTTACCTCTGAATGTGTTGCGACTGTTGCCCTTTACGGAACTAAACAGATTGAGCCGGGAGGAGAGGCATTCGCGCAATTGCGCCTGGACCGACCCGTGCTGCTCCTGCCCGAAGACCACTTTGTGATCCGCCAATTTTCTCCCGTGTTGACCGTCGGTGGGGGCACGGTTCTTGATGCCGCGCCGTTGCCGAAAATCGCCGCTGCGGAACGATTGGAGTTTTTGAAAATTGAGGTCGATCCTCATAACCCCGATGAAACTAAATTGCTCGGCAGAATTCGCCGCCGCCGCGATCAGGGGCTCTCGGTTGCTCAGTTGATAGCTGAGGCGGGACATCCGGCGGATCGCCTGGAGACTGCACTCTCAGTCCTACTTCAGAAAGAACTGATCTATCGGCACGGCGACCTGCTCATCGATCATTCTGTTCTTCACAATGTGGCGGAGCGATTGCATTCGCTGGTCGCCGGCTTTCATCGTCAAAATCCGCTGGTTACTGGTATTCCAAAAGAATCGCTGAGAGAGGAAGCGAAACTGTCTCCGCAGGTGTTTGAGGCGGCATTCTCGATTGGGAAGGGCACGGTTCCCAGCCGTGCCGAAATCAGCAGTGCCCGACTTAGCGGAACGACTGCAAATCGTGCGCTTCCCGCCCATGCTACGGGGAAAAGCGCGTCCCAATCGGCATCTACGCCAGCAAAGCACCTTGAGATGATCGGAGACCTGGTTCGCCTTCCCGGCCACGGCGTGGTGATGAAAGATGAAGAGGCCGAATCGAAGAAAACCATTGAGCAGGCGTTTGCGTCAGCGGGATTGAAAGTTCCTGCATTGAAAGATGTCCTGGCTGGATTAACAATCGACAAAACGCGCGCCCAAAAGCTCGTCACTCTGCTGCTGCGTGACAAAGTGCTGATAAAAGTTTCTGATGAATTGGTTTTTCATCAGGCGGCATTAAGCGATCTGCGGAAGAGTCTCGCGACCCAAAAAGCACAGTCACCAAAAATCGACGTCGGTAAATTTAAGGATCTGACTGGTGTGAGCCGGAAATATGCCATCCCATTATTGGAATATCTTGATCGTGAGCGAGTGACGCGGCGGGTGGGCGATGAGCGAGTGATCCTTTAATAAAACCGCGTGGCTTTAGTTACGCGCTAGCTGGAGGCGGGCCCGCGAATGGAGAGTCTTTCATCATCGCTCCCTGCAGGGACTCCAGATAATTATTCAATTTGCTGGCACCGTCTTTGGTGAGGTGAACAAATTTGAACCCGTTGCCAAATGACGGATGCTTGCTAACCACCTGGGCCTTGACGAAAATCTTCGTGTCCTCAATCCAGAGGGCGATGTCCACCCCGGTTGCGACTTCCTGGGTGAAGATCATCTCAACGTAGCATCCCCCCAGGCCGATATCTGCCGTCTGTCCTCGCAGCGGTGTCGTCACGCCATCGGGACGGAGCTCGATTGGAACCGCAGCTTTGAATCTGGCGTATTGCCGCTGTTTCCATTCCATAACTGCTCCCTGCTTCAACGTGACTGGTGGCTCGAACATCTACCTTTATTAATAGCAGGTGTATTGCCATAACGAGCGATGTACAAGTGACTGATTCAAAAGAATGACCGAAGTTGATGAATCAATGACATGACAAATTTTGTCATGTGCTTCCGTCAATCTGCCACTGAGTTACACTACTGCCAATTCTGCGTTGGTAGAGAGCGTCCATTGCAAGGAGAACAGTTGGATGGCAAATAGAACGTGTATGGGAACTCCGGCGCAGTGATCGCGACCTTCATCTCTAATTCTGAAGTTCACTTACTGCTCGCCTACGGGATTTTTCTCGCAAGCTATTTAGTCTTTGCGATCGGCCGTTTTCCGGGAACCAAGATCGACCGGCCTGCTGCTGCCATCATTGGAGCCGCTCTGATGTTTGCATTCCGGGTAATTAGGCCAGACCAAGGCATCCGCAGCATCGATTACACAACGATTGTGCTGCTCGCTTCCATGATGCTGATTGTTTCCAGCCTGCATTTTGCGGGGTTCTTCGAGTGGGTTGCCGCGCTGGTTGTGAAGTTCGTCTCGCCGTCTCACTTGTTGCCGGGCGTCATTTTCACCAGCGGAATACTGTCTGCATTTCTGGTGAATGATGTTGTTTGTCTGGTGATGACGCCTTTGCTGCTGAAAATTTGCCAACAGTTTTCGAAGCGGCCGATGCCTTATTTGCTGGCGCTGGCCACGGCTTCGAACATTGGCAGCACCGCCACGATCACCGGCAATCCGCAAAATATTCTTATTGGATCGATCTCGGGAATCAGCTATCGCTATTTTCTTTCGGCTTTGGCGCCAGTTGCCGTGATAGGCCTGTTCATTGATTGGTTGGTGCTGCACTGGCTTTATCCGAATCGCGAAGGCGGGTTGCTAAGGCCCACTGCGAGTTCTTTTCAAATTGCCCCAATCAACCGCAGGCAGCTTGCATTTCCACTGATCATTCTGGCCCTTGTGTTGGCAGGTTTTTTGGCCGGATTACCTCCGGCATTGGTGGCGGCGCTGGGCGGGGCGGTGCTGCTGGTGCGGCGTTCGCTGCATCCGGAGGAAATTTACAAAGAGGTCGATTGGCCTCTGCTGGTATTTTTCATCGGGTTGTTTGTGATTATCGGCGCGGCCGAACAGGCTGGGATTGCCCAACAAATGCTTACGCTGGCAGAGCGCATGAATCTACATAACGCGTGGATCTTTGCCGGAGTAGTGGCGCTGCTCTCGAATATTGTGAGCAATGTGCCCGCTGTCATGCTGCTCAAGGACCTGGTCCCGCAATTTCACAATGCGACTCAGTTCTGGCTGCTGCTGGCCATGGCGAGCACGCTGGCGGGCAATCTGACCGTGACCGGCTCGATCGCAAATATTATCGTGATCGAAAAAGCGCGGCCGGAAGTGGAAATTAAGTTCAAGGATTATGTGCGGGTCGGTTTGCCGGTTACGCTGGGAACATTGGCAATCGGGGTTTTATGGCTGCGGTATTTTAAGGGTTAGAAGGAGTTGAAAATAGCGGCCAAACCGGCCACGGTCACACTAGTTTGGAATGACTGGGGTCACCATATAACTGCCGTGTCCTGTGGCTGTTACCCTAGTTTCCCGACCTATAGTGTTTCCTGTATGGCCATGCGATGGGTTCACATTCGAACATTGATTGCGGCTCTCTGAACACTTATGGCTCATACGCGACGCGGCACACGAATACCGGTTCACATCTCGGTGACAGTTACTAGCCTGGACGCAACCAACTGGTTCTCGGAATCGGGACTAGTCGTCCTGGCTAACCAGCACGGGTGCGCTGTCAGGATTCCACGTCCGGTATTGGTGGGGACCGGCGTTATCTTGGAGGGTCTCCCTGTGGATAAGCAGATGGCCTCCGCGAAGGTCGTCAATTCCATCTCCCTGGGTGAATACGAGAGATTCTGGCTTCTCGGACTGGAACTGCATCAACCGGGAAATGTTTGGGGAATTGAAACGCCACCTAACGACTGGATCGTCTATGACCAGCCCGGTACCCTTGTAGACCGGGTTCTGACCATTTGGCAGACGATTTCATTTGGTCCTCTTTAGATGACCGGGGTGCCTGGCTTCGAGTTATCCGGGGCACGACCCATGAATGGATATCCGGTTCTTCGCGTCGCGACGAACGGCGGGATTAACGGACTTGTGAGTAAGTCTTAAATTCCGATAAAGGCGGAGAGTTCATGTGTACCCACCCTTGCAAAGAGCGCAAGGATGGCGCACCCTCGTCATCGGCTTCCGAGAGATACAACGAGTAAAGGTGGGCCACCCGCCCAGATTCCCTCGACCAGGGTTATGTGCGATTTTGCAGCAATAAACCGGTGCAGTTCAGCGAACGTTTTTTTTGCTCCACAGCTTCGTGGACGTGGACGGTCCTTACTTCTTCGGAAAGTTAGGATCCGCCTTGATCTCGCGAATTTGCTGGATATGCCGCTCGGAATGAGTGGAAATTTCAAGCATCCACTGCCAGGAATCAATCAGTTCTTGTTTTCCAAAGCTGTGCGCGCGCAAATCGTCGTCGGTGGTTTTGATGTATGCGATCATGGTGGCCCGGAGCGACTCGAACTTGGCGAGGGCTTCGCCTAGGTCCTTATAGGTCTCGACCTTCTCATGGCCGCCATCGGTTTTCGTATGCACCACTCGATCGATGCCGTACCACATAATGTCGGCATCGGTTGCCACCGATTTTTTGTCCTTCATATCGGGGGACGCCTTGACGGGACGCCTTGTACTCCAGTTGGGCAGGCGACAGCCCGCGCACCTCCTCGGCCAACATGCTTCCGGTCATCTCAAAATGCACCAGCAGGTGTTCGCGGTCCTCGGCCGTCATTGGAGCCGCATACAGCCGAAGCGTCATCGCTAAAACAAGAAATGGCAGTGCTCGGATGGTTGTCATGACCGGCATGGTAGCAACAAACCTTTCCGGGATCCACGGAAAATGTGAGGTGCGATGGAATAGCACGTTCGATCAAATATCGTAAGGTGACGGATTACCGTAAAAACCAAAAGGGCCGGACGCGTGGAGCGCGAATAAGGGACATCCTGATATGACGGCAATTCCTGTTGCTTCGGTTGATGAAAAGAGTAGGAAAATTACGCTTGAATTCAAGTTTCAGGAATCCGATTCATCGCAACAGGTGCCCTAACTGTTGTGAACAGGCGATTGCACTCACTGATATTGAATGACTGAATACCTACCAAAAAGGCGAATGGAAGGGGCAAACTTGTGGTATCGCATGTTATCAACAGTCACTTCCGAATTCCCTATCAACTGTCCATGATAGCTTTCAACCGCGACGAGATAGGCGGTTTGCCGAGCACCCAGGATTTACCCGTTTTCGCCGCTGAGGCACGCCTGACGCTCGTCGTACAAATTTGAGGAA
>QHZX01000326.1 GCA_003224835.1 Acidobacteriota bacterium
AGCGAAAGAGCTAGGCGCGAGTCCTGTGCTGCTCGATGATTACAGGGCGCGCAAACTGGCGAAGGCAGAGGGCCTTGAAATTCTTGGAAGTGTCGGCCTGCTTGAAACCTTTTACCTACGGCGGTATTTGAGCGATCTTCGGAGCGCTTTTCGGCAACTCTTGGTCCACAACGTTTATATCGATCAGCGACTGTTAGATCGTCGTCTGCGGTCCCTGGGCCTTCCTGCTCTCTAGGCAGGCCGTTTGCGTTTCTTCTAACACTGAGTCGGCTCAAGTCAAGTCGACGATGGATGTACGGAAACAACAGCCGGTCTCTCAGCCGCCGAGGAAACCTACAATTTCATTGTACCTACTGCGTTGGTCATCCTGTCCCACATGGAAGGTTGTGGGGTCAGGCCGATATGCTGCCCAGTCTGCTTTCTGCTCTTCGCAGAATGAACGATAAATGGCCCAGGCACGTTTCGCGATTGGGGCAGAATAGTAGGAGCACAATTCATGAAATTCAAAGAGAACGAAATCGCCACTTAGAATTCTTTGAGACAACTCTGCGTAACCCTTCCTGGCGAGCCATTCGACTGACTTGCTGAAAAACTCGTCTACACGAAGGATGTGCTGACCGAGGTACCTTTTAAATTCTGGAGGTCCATACTGACATCCCGAATAGAGTACATTTATGCGACCGTCATTCAGCATTCGAGGAGCATAGCTGACGAATTCCCTCATGTCCCTCAGTGTGCCGGGCCGGTCGCGAAGTCCCAAGGAAGCAAAGATTTCAGGAAGTTCCTGCTCTAAGAACAGAGGCACGTCATCATGACCTATGGCTCCAGCTGGGTCGGAAAAATAGTGTTCGCCGTTAGACAATGTCCGCTGCTGCCGCTTCAGCCATTTTTCTTCGAGTCTGCCTCGAATAGCCGCGTGAGGATCACCCGGTAACGACGGATGCGAGCAATACGCCAAAATCAGGGCTGCGCCTAAGTGGAAGAGTGAGTAGTAAGTAGAAACTGCACTGGCGAATAGAAATTCTTGGTCAAAAAGCACTTTTCCTTCGCCAGCGTGGAGCAGTCCTCTCGCAAGGGTGAGAGTGCTGGAGCTCTCTACCTGCCGCATCAATGAGTCGGATAAATTTCGCATTCTTCTCTTCCGCCCGGCGCGTCTCAATCAGATTATGCCCTACGACGAAATAGCCGGCCAAGAAACCCGACCGGCTTCTGGGGCGGTTCGTGCATCTTCATTAAGATTGGGATGATGTCTTTATAGGCTTCGCAGGCGATGAGATCGGCCTCGTATTGAATGGAGGGACGGTGCTCGTAGTGGCTGCAAATTTGTGCGATGTGTCTCCCAAATTCCCAAAACACTGTACCGGCGAGCGGCGCACCCGGCGCGGCAAATAGCGGGAGGGGCCCATACTGTTTCTGCCTCTCGTTTAGATCGGCCATGCCACTTCTGACGACGACCAGCCTAGGGTCGGTCCATTCTTTCCTCTCGCTGAACGCAGGCACCGGATGGTCGTCTGTCATGCACGAGGTCTTCCCGAATTGCAGGATGTAGTAAGAGACAGAATCCAGAAAGGCGCTGCGTTTTTGATGGTCAGGAATAGCAACATACGCATCTCGGTCAGAAAGGTGGAAGAAAACGTAGACAAACTCGGCAACGATGTCTTGGAAATGCTCGTCATTGAATTTTCCAGGCTTGCTGTGCTTGGCCCAAAACTCCCGTTCGATCTTTTGGGCGGACGCGATGGCGGCTCCTAGAATGGCTTCGGCAACCGTGGGTGCGACAAAGTTCAGTCTTCTCTTCCGCAGTTCAGCCGCCAGCGCTCGCTGCGCGGCATCCCCAAGCGAATCCTTTTGAGTTAGCAAAAAATGCAAGAGCTCATCGTTCTGTGAAGGCAGTCCCTCCTGCTCCGCCCACGATGGGAGGCTGGACGTTAGCTGCGTCAAGGTCTCCTCTTCTCCCGGCAAGGACGTTATCCTCCCGAACAGGCGCTTCTCCACGGTCCTGTGGGTTACGAGCTGCCTCAGCCTCATCCCCTTCGTTAGACTACTTTCCCCCAGAAGAGAGGCTTTTGCACCCAAGAACATCATTCTCATTTTCTGGACGCCCGAGGCTTTCCCTATCGACTCGAAAAGGTCCTGTAAAGACTGCTCGTACTGCTTCTCGGCTGCTTGGGTCTCCGAAAGCATCGGTTATGTCCTAATAGAGAGCCTATCCAAGGCATTTGCGACTACGATGTCACAAATGCGCTCGCAGCCTTGCTGGGCGGTATCATGTGGCAATTCTAGCGTTATGGTCGGGCTACGTGTGAGAATTTTCCTTCTTCTTTAGCCTAGCTAACTGGCGTTGGCTGCGAGAGCGAAGGGAATCCGTACTCACCTACTAATGCTGTGCCCGATATGAGTTTGCTCCTGCGATTGGCTCTCTGTGGCAGACTGCTCAATGCCATGTGATGAATGCGCTTCACGGGCAGATTCCATTGCGGATCGGTGAGAAACGTCGCGAGAAAGTTGCTCGGCAAGCTGGCCTTTGTCGTTCGTGTAGACCTGCGCATCGTAGCGTCCGCGCGATACTGCCACGTATGCTAACCGACGATTTACGAGTTTTTCGCCCGCTTGCTCTGTGTCCACATGCACTAGTACGCGGTCGGCGGTTTGTCCCTGGCTGCTGTGGCTCGTCACCGCATATCCGTAGTCGAGATGCGGATTCTCTTTGATGTTGAATGCGACCGTGCGGGCTGAGTCGAGGCGCAGTTGCAGGTTGCCGCTACCGTCGATCTTTTCGATGGTGCCTAACTCGCGGTTGGCAATGTGCTGCTCTCGATTTGGTGCGGTGAATTGCACGCGGTCGCCTACGCTTAATGCGCGTTCTGTCTCGCGGTAGAGCGTAACGCCATGCAATCGGCGCGGGTCGTAACTCACTTGCTCGCCGTTGTCGCGCTTCACCGTCACGAGGTTTTCTTTCTCGTTCGCGTGCTCGACGCGGGCATACTCTCCCGCCTCGATGCCGTGCGTCTTGCTGCCTCTCGCATAGCGCACAACGTCACCCGGTTGGTATTGCGCGGCCCACTGTCGGTCTGCCCCGGTAACCTCTTGCCGAGCCGCAAGTACTCGCTGCTTGTGTTCTTTTATTTCCACCTGGCCCTTGCTCTGCATCGTCCGGTGGATCGCTTCGTTAATCTCGCGGCGGGATTGATTGTCGGGTGAGACCACTAGCGTGCCTTCGGGTTTAGTGGCATAGTCGTTTGCGATTTCCTTTAGCCGCTCGTCACGGTCGGGGATTTCATGCACGCGGCCCTGCGTATCCAGTCGTTCGATTGCTTCTCGCGCGTTGCCACGCGAGAGTTGCTCCACCACTTCTTTTAGTGCAGGGTCTTTCTGCCGTACGATCTCATCAAGCCGCGCCGTCGCGATTCCTGCTTCTTGGAGCTGGTGATACGGCCGGCCCGCTTCGACGGCTTCATGTTGGCGCGTGTCGCCCACGAGCAAGATGCGGTCGTTTTCCTTTAGCCGATGGAGGAACTCATTCATCTGCCTAGTGCTCGCGAGACTCGATTCGTCGAGAACGTAGAGGCGTTTTTGTCCGTCGTGCGGCTCTTCGCTCCGTGTCAGATGCCGCTGCAATGTGCTCGATTCGATTCCCGCTTCTCCGAGTTTTTGCGCTGCGCGCGATGTCGGCGCGAAACCTTCCACCTTATAGCCCTCTCGCTCGGCGGCTTCGCGGATCGCAACTAAAGAAGTAGTTTTCCCCGCGCCAGCGACGCCTTCAAGCGCTGTCACCTGATCGCGGCTCGACAGGATTTGCTCGACCGCCGCGCGCTGGCTCTCGCTCAAATGAGAGTGGTCTTGCACGATGTCTCGGCGTGTTTCGAGCCGCGAGATTGGTGCGTGTTGGTTCTGCCCCGCGCGCATCGCGTGGATGGTGTTACGTTCGTGGTCGATCATCTCGCTTGTTGTGAACGCGCGGCCCGGCGCGCGATTGCTCGTCTCGATGAACTCGCCCGCTTGCACGTGTTTCTCGAACTCCGCTTTAACCTCCGCAACCGTGGCGTCACCCATTGAGCGTTTTAGTGCATCCCGTAGCAGATCGCGCTCCTCAGCCACCGCTTCACGCTCCAGATTTTTCTCTCGTGAGTAGGTGAGCGCCTGGCCGATGGTTTTCTCTTCGGGTGCTTGCTGTAATCGCTCTCCGTGTTCCCGTGCCGCTTTGACAACCCGCTCGGGTTGATTGCCGAAGTGCGCCGCCATTGCTTTGTGCCTGACTTGCATCTCTTCGTGTGAGAGTTCGAGCTTTCCTTCTCGTGTCTGGTGCGCGGCGACCTGTGCCGCGCCTGCTCCTCGCTGGTTCTCCTTTGCGAGATGTTCCTCGATCTGCTGGCGGCGCGGACTCGATGCCGCCAGATACTCTTTGCTGTAGCCTTTGATTTCCGGCTGGCTGCCCTCACCTCGCTCGATTTCGTAGCCAAGTTCTTTCAACCGATGGGCCAGTTCCGAGCGATACACTGCCGTCGCATACTGCTGCGTCTTGTAGAGTTCCCGTGGCTGTAGCGCGTGTGTGTCCCCGTCGTCGGTCTCGGTAAGATTGAAAAAGACAACGTGCGTGTGTAATTGTGGTGCGGCATAGCCGTTCACGGGTCTTGCGCTGTCGTGCTCGAATTTCGCTGCAACCCACTTGCCCGTCGTCTCTGCCGGAAGATTCCCGCCGATGCGGGCCTGGACATAACGCTCTAGCTCGTCAAGTGCGACGCCAACGCTTTCTCGATGCGCCTCTCGGACACGGTCATCTGGACCTACGAGGGCGGTCAACGATACGCTCTTGGGGGCTGAGAACGTCGCGTCCCATCCTGCGCGGTGTTCCATCGCGCTTACCTTTTCGCCGCGCGTGTTCATGTATTCTCTGGCCGCTTGGTGACGGATTAGTTGCTCCCCAGTAATCGGGTGTTGTCCTTCGCAGAGCCGCTGGAAATGCTCTTCGCGAACCTCGCCGCGTAGTCCCCACCGTTCGGCGAGCCTTCCGTGCCACTCCCCGCGAATCTGCTCCCCTTCGGTGTAAT
>QHZX01000327.1 GCA_003224835.1 Acidobacteriota bacterium
GAATTTCAAACCATGATCTGCGAATTGACCGGCATGGAAGTGGCCAATGCCTCCATGTATGACGGTTCGACCGCAGCCGCCGAAGCAGTAATGATGGCCGTCCGCCTCACCGGACGCCGCTCGGTAGTCGTGGCGCGCAGCGTTCACCCAGAATATCGTGAAGTCCTCGCAACCTACGCATTCCATCAGGGCATGCCGCTTGCGACTTTGCCGTTCGCTGACTCCGGACGACTCGACGCAGCCGCGGTAGAAAAAGCAATTACTCCAGATACCGCGTGTGTTCTGGTACAGTCACCGAATTTCTTCGGGACCATTGAACACATCGAGGCACTGGCAGAAGTCGCGCACCGCAAAGGCGCGATGCTTGTGGTCTCCATCGCCGAGGCTGTTTCGCTCGGGATTGTCGAGCCGCCGCGTTCCGCAGACATCATCGCCATGGAAGCACAGTCGTTCGGTGTGCCGCTCACTTTTGGCGGCCCATATTGCGGCGTTATCGCCACACGTGAAGCCTACGTGCGGCAGATGCCGGGACGTCTCGTTGGCCAAACCATCGACCGAAACGGCAAGCGCGGTTTTGTACTCACGCTTGCCACCCGCGAGCAGCACATTCGTCGCGAAAAGGCGACGTCGAACATCTGCACCAATCAGGCGCTCGTCGCATTAATGGCGAATATCTTCATGACCATCTACGGCAAGGTCGGCCTGAAGGAACTTGCGCGTCAGAATCTGGCAAAGACTGCTTATGCCGCGCAGCAGTTTGGAAAACACGCAAACGTGTTGTTCGACGGCGCACCCCGATTCAACGAATTCGTCGTCCGGACCAGCGAAGATCCACACGCCATCAACTCGCGGCTGCTCGGCCACAAAATTGTGGGCGGGTTTCCGCTCAAGAAACCGGTGCCACCGATGAAGCCAGCATGGAAGAGGTGGCCAAGTAATGTCAAAGCACATGACCCGCAAGGCCACACGCCATGTTAATCAGAACGAAGGCCTCATTTTCGAAAAGTCATCGCCTGGGAAAGCGGCCTGGAAGCTTCCGCCCCTCGATGTGCCGGACGTCGACGTCTCGAAACTTCTGGGCAAATCCGAACGTAAAAATCTTGGCAGTATGCCCGAAGTGAGCGAGATCGAAATCATCCGCCATTTCACGCGGCTTTCAACCTGGAACTACGCCATCGATCTCGGCATGTATCCGCTCGGCTCCTGCACCATGAAGTACAACCCGCGTGTGAACGAAGTGGTATCTCGGCTCGATGGCATTGCCAATGGCCATCCTTATCAGCCGGAGAAGATTTCGCAAGGCGCTCTCCGGATCATCAAGACGCTCAGCGATTGTCTGACCGAAATCACCGGCATGGATGCGATCACCCTGCAACCCGCCGCCGGCGCTCACGGCGAATTGACGGGCCTGTTGCTGGTTCGCGCCCATCACGATTCCAAAGGCAAGCCTCGCAAAAAAGTTCTAATTCCGGACTCCGCCCACGGCACCAATCCCGCGACCGCGGCCATGGTCGGTTACGCCATCGAGAATTTGAAGTCAAATTCCAGCGGCATCGTCGATACCAGCATGCTGGAAGCGCAAATGAATGAGGATGTCGCTGCTCTGATGCTCACCAATCCCAATACACTGGGCGTCTTTGAGCAGGAGATCCACAAAATCGCCGACATTATGCATGCCAAAGGCGGCCTCGTCTACATGGACGGCGCCAACATGAACGCTCTGGTGGGCAAAGTTCGCCCCGGAGATTTTGGTGTCGATCTCATGCACCTGAATCTGCACAAAACTTTTTCAACTCCGCACGGTGGCGGAGGTCCCGGCTCAGGACCGGTTGCAATCAATAAATTTCTAGAACCATTTCTTCCCAGGCCTGTTCTGATTTCAAAACCAGACGGAACTCTGGGCTTCGATTACGACCGCCCGCAATCGATTGGCCGCGTCCGCTCTTTCTATGGAAATTTTGGAATGTTTGTGCGCGCTCTCGCTTATATTCTCGCGAACGGCCCTGACGGCCTGCGCCAAACGACGGAAGACGCGGTGCTCAACGCCAATTACATTCGCAAGGGTCTCGAAGGAATTTACGATCTCCCGTACCAAAGCCCAAGCATGCACGAAGTCGTTTTCAGTGACAAGCTGCAGGCCAAAAAAGGCGCGCGTACCATGGATCTCGCCAAGCGCCTCATCGATTACGGCTTCCATCCTTACACGACGGCGTTTCCGCTGATCGTGCCCGGCGCAATGATGATCGAGCCAACGGAAAGCGAATCCAAAGAAGAGCTGGACCTCTTCATCGAAGCGATGCAATCAATCGCGCAGGAGGTCGAAGAAGACGCCGAAGTTGTCCGTACCGCGCCGCACTCAACCCGCGTGTCGCGTCTCGATGAAACTGCCGCCGCGCGCAAGCCCATACTGCGCTGGAAGCCAGAATTCGAAACGCCCAAGCCCTAGATCTGAACTAAATTCCGCGTTCTGCAGTCAAATCAGGCGCTCTTCTTGGAAGTCACCGCGTAGAAAGCAGCGGCTTCTTGCTGCACGTTCTTTCCACCGCAATGCGGGCATCTTACTTGTCCGTCGTGTTGCCTCAAGGTGAGGGTTTGTTCGAAAGTTTTATGGCAGTCGCTACATACATAATCGTACACGGGCATGGGACACCTCCCGGTTGAAGTCAGGAGAATTCTAGTCCTGGCCCGTGGCATCCAGAGCTGTGGATTACTTCTTTTCAGAAAACTGGACCGAAGCCTCTGTTTTTTCCCAGCTTAGTTTCATGGAACAAGTGCTGCCGCCCTGGTCGAAGCTGATAGTGAAATTCTCAACCGGGCCGGATGTCTGCGAAGCCGACATGGGAACACGAGCTACTTCTTCGGATTCATATTTATAAGGAATCCCCCACTCACCCGTGTGCTTGCTAACGATGAGCGTCCATTTATTCTGCTCGGGAAGCGTAAAGATTGTGTAGTTCCCGGCCGGAATGTCTCTACCCTCAGAGGTGAGAGCGGCCGTTGTCACAAACGTCGTCGCTTCGTTCGCGCCGGTCCGCCAAACTTGACCATAAGGCACCAGTTCACCAAAAATCTTGCGGCCCTTCATGCGTGGGCTGGAATAGTCGACTGCAATGGTTTTGCCATCCGAGAATTTGCATTGCGCCTGCGCGGGCGGGCTGGGACGCTTGCTTTTGTCCTGCTGTGCGGATGACACCACGCACAGAGTGAGGGCGAACAGAATGACGACTGCACTTTTCTTCATCATGAGGTCTCCTTAACAAGCACTCGCGATTTGAAACAGAATTCGATTTTAACTCCGGACATCCGGTGCACCGCTTAGACTATCCCCGGCGGGGAAGGTTAGCAATTCGGGAGCGCGATTACTCCCCTGTGGCTTTTCCTGTGTGCTCTGTGGTGAAGATTTACCTTAGGTCAGCCGCGCAGCATAAATCAGCACCAGAGAGCCCACGAGGATTCGATACGCCGCAAATGGCGCGAATCCTCGTTTGCGCACCCATGCCATGAACCATGCCACCGCGGCGTAAGCCACCACGAACGAAACTACGAACCCAACTGCCAGCACGAACCATCCGTGCGCATCGATTTGAGAGACACCAATTGGATTGGTTCCCTTGCCGCGAAGGGACTTAAGCAGGTCATAGCAAGTTGCCACTACCATGGTCGGAATCGAAAGAAAAAACGAGAACTCTAATGCCGACGCTCGCGACATTCCGGCGATCTGTCCCGCCGCAATGGTCGACATCGACCGCGACGTTCCGGGGAATACTGCCGAAAGAATCTGACACGCGCCGATCCAGATTGCCTGGCCCAGACCCATCGCCTCCATCTTCCAGTTATGAATGCGGCTGGGCACATCTGGCCCAAGCTTTTCTGCGGGCGCATTAATCGCGTCAACGATCCACATCACAATTCCGCCCACCAGCAGGGAAGCGCCCATGATGTGCAGGCTCTCGAGATGTTTACCGATCACTTTGGTCAGCAAAAACGCAGGAATCGCGGTGACAACGAACGCCACCACTGTCAGCCCAAGCGGATGGGTCAGCGCGTTGCGGTCTCCATTTTCTCCACGGGGAAATGTGCTCAGGAACTTCGCTATGCGCAAGCGAAAATAAATTGGTAGGCACAAAATGGCACCGAGTTGAATCACGATGGTGTACATCTTCCAGTAGCCATCACTCAAACTAATGTGAAGCAGAGACTCGGCGATTCTCAAATGGGCCGTGGAGCTAACCGGCAGGAACTCCGTAAGCCCTTCAATAATTCCCAGCACAACCGAAAGCAAGTAGTCGTTCAAAGACCCTCCGCGCGGCAGCGCAACAAGAAACTGACGACCTATGAAAATACTAAAGCAGAGAAGGGGACGACAGAATCAACAGGCAGGGACAAGTACTTGCGTGGTCAACAGGGACGCGGGCTGATTTAGATCTTTTCTTCTTCCGATTCTTCTTTGGTTGGGTTTGCAACAATCTTGCGCGATTGAAACCAACTCATATGCGGTAACGGCCGCTCGACTCGTCGTCTGACCGCGATTAATTCTGCCGTGATTGCGATTGCGATTTCCTCCGGTGTGATCGCGCCTATGTCGAACCCAACCGGTGCATGAACACGCTCAAACAGCTTTTCCGAAATTCCTTCCTTCACCAATTCCCGAAAGATAGTGATGGTCTTTCGCTTCGATCCAATCATTCCGATGTAGCGGGCCTGAGTCTGCACCGCCCACCGCAGCACGCGCATATCGTCGTGGTGCCCACGCGTCACGATCACAATATAGGAGGTCTCATTGGGAGTGATCTGCGCCATTGCGCGGTCAAAGTCTTCGGCGATCACTTCTTTCGCTTCCGGGAAACGCTCGCGATTCGCGTAGCTCGCACGGTCGTCAACTACGTTTATGTCGAAGCCAGCATTCTTCGCGGTTCGATAAAGGCTGAGCGCTACGTGGCCTGCGCCGAAAACATAAAGTGAAGCTGGCGGAAGTACGGGCTCAATGAAAATGTCTAGCGTCCCGCCGCAGACAAGGCCGGTGTCATACTTCGGGTTCTGGTTCAAATTAAAAGTCAGCGTCCGGGGCTTCTCGCTCTCCATCACCTCGCGCGCCGCTTGCCAGACTTCTGCCTCCACGCAACCGCCGCCGATCGTGCCGAAGATTGACCCATCGTCCCGAATCAGCATCTTCGCCGTTTCAAACGAGGGAATCGATCCGCGCACGTTCACAATAGTCGCGACGGCGCCTCGCCGCCCGGCCTGCCGCAGTTGAACGATTTCCTCGTAAATATCCATTTGATGAAATTATTTGGCTGCAGGAGCAAGAAGTCAACCACGTCATGCTTACCCCTATGGCGGCGGCGACCAAAGAGCGATCCCCACAAACCTGCACTCTGACCGGCTATCAGGTTTTGTATAATCACCGTTCGTCTTTTGCTCTTCAATTCCTACCCGAGAGGCAATTTGTCGCAAGCAGAGATTGGAATTATCGGCGGCAGTGGTTTGTATTCCATGCCGGGGCTGACCGATATTAGCGAGACTACGCTGCAAAGCCCGTTCGGCTCGCCTTCTGACGCGTACGTTTTGGGAACGCTCGAAGGCCGAAAGGTAGCTTTCCTGGCCCGCCACGGACGCGGCCACAGGATTCTGCCTAGCGAACTAAACTTTCGAGCCAATATTCACGGTTTCAAGCAACTCGGCGCCGAACGAATTCTTTCCGTTTCGGCCGTCGGATCGCTGAAAGAAGAACACAAACCGCTGGAGTTTGTGATCCCCGATCAATTCCTGGATCGCACCCGCCATCGTGTCGACACGTTTTTCGGCGATGGCGTTGTGGCTCACATTGCGTTTGCCGATCCGGTGTGCCCGCAACTGTCAGAGGCAGTAGCAGTCGCGTGCAAGAAGGCAAAAGTAGTTGGTAAACGCGGAGGCACGTATCTCTGCATGGAGGGTCCTCAATTTTCGACTAAGGCCGAGTCGAATTTATACCGCTCGTGGGGCATGGACGTGATCGGCATGACCAATCTGCAGGAAGCCAAACTAGCGCGGGAAGCTGAGATCTGTTACGTAACACTTGCCATGGTGACCGATTACGACTGCTGGCATCCACACCACGACTCGGTCACCATCGACCAGATTATCGCGGTCTTGACGAAGAATGCGGAAAACGCATGCAACGTCGTGCGTGAAGCTGTTGGAGCCATGCCGAAAGAGCGAAGCTGCAAATGTGGGTCGGCTTTGGCTCACGCCATCGTCACCGATCGCACAAAAATTCCACAGCCTACGCGCGAGAAATTGAAATTGATCCTGGGGAAATACCTTTGACGTGTGCTGAGGTTGGATTTAGGGCTCAGCAGGACACGGCTTCAACGTGGCGATTAAGTTAATAAATCAGAGCAGCCGAGCGGCTTCGCGAAACTGTTGAACACGAAATTCCGGACGATAGATAGAAAATGAGCATACTCGCCGTCGGTTCCGTTGCATTCGACAACATCAAAACTCCCTCTGGTCACGCGGATAACGTGCTCGGTGGAGCTGCGACTTATTTCGCGTTAGCCGCCAGCTACTTCACAGATGTTCGTATCGTTGCAGTTGTTGGAGAAGACTTTACCGATAAGCACGAAAACGTCTTGAAGAAACGCGGAGTCGATACTCGCGGCATTGAGCACGCAAAAGGGAAAACGTTCCGCTGGGGTGGACAATATCTAGATAATCTCAACGAAGCCAAGACCGACTTCACGGACCTGAACGTCTTTGAGAACTTCCAGCCGCGTATCCCGGCGCAATACAAAGATTCCGATTTTCTGTTCCTCGCCAATATCAATCCCAGTCTGCAGGCCACAGTGCGCCGCGGGCTCTCCGGCGTCAAACTGACCGGCGGCGATACCATGAATTATTGGATCCGCAGCACCAACTCGGAGCTTCGCGAGACATTGCGCTTGGTCAACATTCTGATGATCAACGATGGTGAAGCCAAAATGCTGGCTGCAGAATCCAACCTGCCGCGAGCCGCACAGAAAGTCTTGGCCATGGGACCGCAGGCATTGGTCATCAAGCATGGCGAATACGGCGCAACGATTTTTTTTCGTGAAGGCGCATTTGGACTCGGCAGGCATCCTTTTCGCGCGCCCGCACTGCCCATCGAAGAAGTAAAAGATCCCACCGGGGCTGGCGATTCCTTTGCTGGAGGCTTCATGGGATACATCGCCTCGCAAACGGAAGTGAACCGTGAGGTCATAAAGCGCGCTCTGTTTTACGGTGGTGTTATGGGATCATTCGCAGTTGAGCAGTTCGGGACCGAGCGTCTGCAGAGCTTAACTCGTGAAGAGATCGACGCGCGCTTTCAAATCTTCCGCGAGCTCACTCACCTCGAATGAGAAAACCGAACACCTCTGGCGGTGAAAACTTTCTGGTCGGGCAGATCGCCGCGATAGTCTCCATTGCCACCTTTCTTTATTATCGCGGACACCCAGTTTACTGCAACTTGGCACCGTATGGCTTCCGCTTCCGCATCTTCTGATGGTGCCATTTCTTATTTCTAAATGGATGTGGCGGACCGGGATCGGCGGATCGATTCCATCGATGCTCGCATATGTTTTTAGCGTGACCGGCATTTTTCGACTGATGCGAATCGTGCTTACTTGTTCCAACGATCTACCAGGGGCAGGATACGCGTCCTGGTTGGCGGCGGGCATTTTTGCATTCAATCCTAATCTCATCTACCTGCAGACCACTGCCATGACTGAACCAATTTACCTGGCGTTATTTATCTGGACGCTGGTTTTTGTGTGTGACGCCATTCGGGCATGTGCCGCCGGAGATGGGAAAAGGTGTACCTCGTCCATGACGAAGTTGGGTTTGTGCATGGCAGGGGCCTGCCTCACCCGGTACGACGGGTGGTTCTTGGCGGCGGTGCTGACAACGGCTTTATTTTTAGTTTCACGACTCGCCAAATTTGCTTTGCTTCGCTCAGGAGTTAAAAGAGTAGTTATACTCGCCGCCGTGGTGCCCGCCCTTTGGCTTGGGTATAACTTCGTGGTGTATGGCAATCCGCTGGAATTCGCTAACGGCCCTTATTCTGCCAAGGCGATTGAGCACAACTCAATCTTAGCCGGATCGCCGCCGCATCCGGGTACCCACAAATTGCGGGTGGCGTTTCGATATTTTTTCAAATCCGCCGAGCTGAATCTGGCAAAAGGAAATTGGCAGAAGTTCTGGGCAGCCTCCCTAATACTGGGCACGGCCATCGTTGTTCTGTTTCAGAGAAGACTCTGGCCTTTACTTTTCCTTTGGGTCCCGCTGCCGTTTTACATGTACTCAATTGCATGCTCCCGGCGTTTGCTGTATTTACCGCGGTCGCTGCTTATGGACTGATCCGCTTCGTCGCGAGTACGCGATCAAAGCTTGTCATCGCGGTACTCTTCCTCGTGGTCCCAGCTGGCAGCTATTTTCAAGTCTGGCGAAAAGCGCCGGTCACTTTCGAGGAGGCTGTTACTAATTCCCGTTCTCGCATCGCGCTCGAAACCGCGATTGCGGCTAGGTTGGAAATGCTGCCTTCGAATTCCACTTTTCTTATGTACCTCGGAGACCACGTCGGTGCTGTGCAGCAGGCTGGCATTTCACTTTCACGCGTGATCAATGAAGGCAATCACCGGCCATGGGAGCGTCCCAGTGACCCTGACGGCCTATGGGAACGAGCGCTGAAACATCCGGCAACCTACGCGAACTACGTCATCGCGCTCAATTCCGATCCCGTCGCATCTTCTGTAAATAAGAGTGAGCTCGCCTCATTGGTTATAGCCCGAGCGACGGGCCAACCGGAAGCTACCATCTACCGCACTCTGAAGAGTAATCAGGCACGTTAACGGGTGCGGTGCGCGCTGCCAAGGCGAGTAGCTGCTTGAGTGATAGAATCCGAGCAAAATTAGACCTTAGAAATCGAGCTGAACTCTCACTTGGACACATGCCTCTGATTGTCGCTGATCTCGAAAAACTGTTGCTGGCTGCGGTACTGGGCGGATTGATTGGCCTGGAGCGCGAAGCCAAGCATCGACCGGCTGGTCTCCGAACGAATCTGTTTATCTGCATGGGCGCAGCCATGTTTACATTGCTTTCCGACCAGCTCGCGGTGTTGCACATGGGAGATCACACTCGAATCGCAGCGCAGATTATCCCTGGCATCGGCTTCATTGGTGCGGGTTCGATCCTTCACGCGCGGGGAGACCTGGTCACCGGTATTACAACCGCATCCACACTGTTCGTTGTCGCTTCTATCGGCATGGCAGTGGGCGGCGACCGTTACTGGATCGCGATCTTTGCCACGCTGCTGGTTCTTAGAGTTCTACTTCTGCTCGGCGCTACTGAAAAAATCCTGAACCTCAAGATCATGCTGCACGCTTATGAAGTTGCGGGCCCGAGTGCCGACCAAATTATTGCCGAGGTAAATGATGCTCTCGAGCCGCTCCATTTCTTCGCCACTAATGTACAGGTCGCGCCAACGCCGCGGCACGTTCGGGTGCGGTTCGAATGCGAGGGCACACGCAAGCAGCAGAACGCAGTCCTGCGTAGGTTGCGTGACTGTGAGAAATTTGAGACCGTTACCCCACTGGGCTCGGTGCAGTCTGAATGAATGATCTTTCCGGGACGACGGCTGCGGTTCCATTCGTCAAGGCGAGCGCCTGCGGCAACGACTTTCTTATCATCGACGGGTTGCACGCGCCTCCCGATCTACCTGCTTTCAGCCGCGGAATCTGCGACCGCCATAACGGAATTGGAGCCGACGGCGTAGAGTGGCTCTTTCCCGCGCAGGACGCCGATATTCGCGCCCGTCTGATTAACGCCGACGGATCGGATGCGGAGATTTCCGGCAATGGGACCCGTTGCGTTGCGGCGTATCTATGTTCTGAAAAGCCTCGGCAGCAGCTAAACATTCGCACTGGCGCCGGAATTAAAAACTGCACTTTGATTTCCCATAATCACAAATCATTCGAATTTGAAATCTCAATGGGTGAACCCCAGGTAGGCGACGAGTTCCCGATCAAGGCTGCATTTACCGAAGTTCATGGAATTCCAGTGTCGATGGGAAATCCGCACTTTGTGGTTTTCGTCGAAGAATTTGGGCCAGCCTGGCAAGGCGATGCCGCTGAAATCGGCAAGCATCATGACTTCAAGTATGGGATTAACGTTGAATTCGTTCATGTTCGAGACAAAGCGAACATAGAAGTGCGCTTTTACGAGCGAGGGGTGGGCGAAACGCAATCTTCCGGCACCGGATCGTGTGCCGCCGCCGTAGCCGCGATTTTCTCGAAGAAAGCAGAATCTCCCGTCCGCGTGCATGCTCCCGGAGGAGCACAGACCGTGCGCTGGGAAGATCAGGTTTTTCTGCGTGGCCCGGCACAACTCGTCTGTCGCGGTGAATTCCTGCTTTAATCTCTAAAATGTCCGTTCGCCCCCAAGTTGAACGCATTAAGCCTCCTGCGCTGCGGGCCGGGGACAACATTGGTATCGTCGCGCCTGCTAGTTATTTCAGCCGGCAGGATTTTGAAGCCGGTTGCGCGGCGCTGCAGCAAATGGGATACAACCCGGTTTTCGATCCATCGATTTTCGAGCGGGAGCTCTATTTTGCCGGATCAGTCGATCGCCGCGTCCGCGAATTAGAAGCCATGTTTCTGCGTGATGACGTGAGAGCCATCCTCTGCGCCCGCGGCCCATCCGAAAGCATTCATCGGGTATAGCGATAACACCAGCCTGGAAACTTATCTTTGCGATGCCGCTGGAATCGTAATGTTTCATGGCCCCATGGTGGCAAAAGACTTTGCCCGCCCGAACGGTGTGGATGTTGAATCCTGGCAAGCTGCATTGAGTGGTCGCGAGAACTGGCGTTTTGATTTCGACTCAAACTCTGGAGTCAAGCCACTGGCGCAGGGTTCAGCTGAAGGCGTTCTCTACGGCGGGTGCCTTTCCATGTTGATCGAATCACTCGGTACGCCTTACGAAATTCGGACCGAAGGCACCATACTCTTCATTGAAGATGTGGGAACAAAGCCTTATCAGATCGACCGCATGTTGATGCACCTGAAGCTCGCAGGAAAATTGAGTGACGTTCGTGGCCTCATCTTCGGAGAAATGCTTGATTGTGTGCAGGCGCCGAACCAAGGCTACACTTTGGAAGAAGTAGTGATGAGAGTAGTCGGAGATTTGAAAATTCCCGTGGCCTATGGGTTGCGCTCGGGCCACGTCTCAAGAGGAAACATGACTTTGCCAATTGGGGTAAGTGCGGTGTTGAACGTCGGCGGCTCCGGGGTGACGCTTGAAATTCTGGAGCCCGCTACCATAGCTTGATTCCTTGCGTTACCGAAATAGATTCTTGCGCTACCGAAATAGATTAATGTCTTCCACAAAACACATCCACCTGATTGGCATTTGCGGCACAGCGATGGCGTCTCTCGCCGGAATGCTTGCCGAACGCGGGTTTCGCGTTACCGGCTCAGATGCCGCTGCTTATCCGCCCATGTCCGATTTTCTTGCTTCGCTTGGAATCCCAATTTTGCAGCCATTTGCGGCCGAGAACTTAAACCCCGCTCCGGACCTGGTGGTGGTGGGCAATGCAATTTCGCGCGGCAATGTTGAGCTGGAGCATGTGCTCGATCAGCACATTCCGTTTTGCTCATTGCCGCACCTTCTGCACGATGAATTTCTGCAAGGGAAAGAAGTTCTGGTCGTGGCGGGCACCCATGGCAAAACAACTACCACGTCGATGCTTTCGTGGATGTTCGAACATGCTGGAAAGCGCCCCTCGTTTCTGATCGGCGGCATCGCGGAAAACTTTGGCCGCAGTTTCCAGCGTGGCGAGGGCAAGTATTTCATTCTTGAAGGCGACGAATACGATACGGCTTTCTTCGATAAAGGGCCGAAATTCTTGCACTATTTTCCGGATGCCATCATCCTGACCTCAGTGGAGTTCGATCACGCCGATATCTATAAAGATCTTGATGCGGTCGAAACCTCGTTCAAGCGTCTGGTCAATCTGGTCCCGCGTCGTGGGCGCATCATTGCTTTCGATTCCGGCGACAGTATCGAACGCTGTATTGCGCGCGCCTTCTGTCCGGTCGAGCGTTATGGAGCAGCAGACGGCGCGACTTGGCGAATCACGAATCTGAAATTCGACTCCGACCGCACCAGTTGGTCTGTGGTGCGAAATGGCACCCCGTGGGCGCAGTTCGAGTTTCCATTAGCCGGCGAGTACAACGTGTGGAACGCGACGGCAGCAGCTGCGTTAGCTGCGGATTATGGAATACCGGTGGACGCAATAGCTGGTGCGCTCAAGAATTTTAAGAGCGTGAAGCGACGGCTGGAAGTCAAGGCTGAGATCCGTGGGATTACCATAATCGACGATTTCGCTCATCATCCCACCGCAATTGCTGCAACGCTGAACGCTCTTCGCGAACGCTATCGCGGACGCCGGTTGTGGACGATTCTCGAGCCGCGCTCGAACACACTAAGACGCAACGTCTTTCAAAACGATTTGGCCAAAAGTCTCGCGATCGCGGACGAAGTTATTATCGCGAATGTATTCAGATCGGAATCGATTCCTGAATCCGAGCGTCTGGACATTGCCGCCGTCGCCACTAGCATAGGTAAACTTGGTTCTCACGCCCGCGTTATCGCTGACGTAGACAGCATCGTACGCATCGCCGCTCCTGAAATGCGTCCCGGTGATGTGGTTGCTATTCTCTCGAACGGCGGCTTCGGCGGAATTTATGAGAAGTTGCCGCGACGCCTGCAGTCTGTCGAATCCGAGAGTCCGGTTGAAGCTGGCAAGCGCAAATGATCTCCAGGTGCAATTGCTTTAAACTTGCGGCGCTCGCAACAACCTTCGTCATTGTTTCTAGTCAGTTTGTACTCGCCGCCGATCGCATTCACTACATAGTGTCTCTGGCGAATCCGGAGAAGCATCTCATTCAGGTCACGATCGATGTCCCTCCGGGACAAAGCGAGCGTGAATTGCAACTTCCGGTCTGGAACGCGCTTTACCAGGTTCGAGATTTCTCGCAAAACATGAACTGGATTCGAGCCAAGGCCAGCAGCAAGCAACTGCCGTTAATTCAGCTGAACAAGAGCCGCTGGAGAGTCACCGGAGCAGAAAATGGCGCGCAAGTTCAATATGAAATGTTTAGCGACAATCCCGGATCCTATGGTTCGCAGCTAAATTCACAACATGTATTCATCAATCTGGCTGAAATTCTCTGCTACATCGAAGGCGCACGCGGCAATCCCACCGACGTTGAATTTCGCAACCTTGCTGCAGGATGGAAAATTGCCACACCATTAGCACACCAGGGAAGCGGCTTCTCAGCAATTAACTACGATCAACTGGTGGACTCGCCGGTTGAAATCAGCGGCTTCAGTGAGCGAGATTTTAACGCCGACTGCGGAAAGTATCGCGTGATCATTGATGCCGATGAAGCGGAAGCGATCTTGGACAAAATTGTTCCTCCCATTCAACGCATCGTATCCACCGAAGCAAGTTGGATGCAGGACTGCCCCTTCCAGAATT
>QHZX01000328.1 GCA_003224835.1 Acidobacteriota bacterium
GTAATTCGCCTGATCGAACTTACCCAGCTTCTGACGATGCGCGCCAGTGAACGCACCCGGCTCATATCCAAAGAGTTCGCTTTCCAGCAATTCATGAGGGATTGCCGCACAGTTCACTTTGACGAACGGTTTGTCGCGACGGTTTGATTGCGCATAGATCATGCGCGCGACAACCTCTTTGCCGGTTCCACTTTCACCCCGGATGAGCACGGTTGCCGTAGTGTCGGCAACCTGCTCGATGGTCATTTTGACCTCTTCCATCTTCGGGCTGGTCCCGAACAGCATGGCAAACTCACCCTGCCGCCGCACCTGATCTCGCAACGGGGTACTCTCGGCCTCGGCTTTTCTACTCAATACTTTGTTGAGGCGATGGACGAGATCGTTCAATTGAAAGGGCATTAACAGGAAATCGTCTGCGCCCAGTTTTGAAAGTCGAAAGATAACATCAGGATCGCTCTGGCCGGAGTAAACAATCACCGGGACTTCGGGCTTGAGCTGTTTGAGCCTTTCGAGCGTGTCACCGCCATTGGTGGGAGGAAGTTTGTAGTTGATCAGGATTGACGACGGGTCCACGGACCGGATCATGCGCAGGAGCTCTTCCTGATTAATGGCGTACGAGGCTTCGTAATTCCGCCTTTGGAGCTGTTCCCCGAAGCTACGGGCCAGCATTGTATCCTCGTCGGCGATCAGGACCCTGGGTTTCTGGCTAAACGACATGACACTCCGCGCCTATGCGGCGCAGTTAACCTACTTTGTGATGAGTCTGCTTGGCTCAAAGTAGCATGCCGGGGCGTAGCAGGCAAAGGTTACTTTGTGTTCTGATTCTCAGGAGTGGCATTTGGATGCCCAAAACAATGCTGCCACTACTGAGAATGAGCACGCGCGCGACCCTGCGGCGAGGCTCGCGGTGTGGGGATGTTAACTGATGGTGCGGAGCTTCCCCGGCATAAAATGATACGGGGGCCAGGGACCACTGATAACGATCTCGCAATCCTTCAGTTGTCGAGCCGCGGTTGAATAGCGGTTCTGGTATTTCATGATCGATTTTTCGTCGATCAGGTGCGCTATATCGAGCTGCATCGCGCCCGAATCGACCTTGCGGCAACTGACTTCCTCCTCCAAGGGCGCAAAAAGCTTATGCACCTGCACTGAAAGAGCGCGGGCTTTGGTCTGACGTTCACGCTGGCGCGAAGCCTGCTCGCGCAAACACGTCAAATATTCGCCGCCAGTAGTCGCCGGCAGTACAATATCCGTCATTGCCTCGCATAATGAGCCCCCTTTCACTACAAGCTTCACGTGCATTTCCGCCTTGCCACGAAGACGCGCGACAGTGTCAGTGAATGCTTTGCGATTCGCGCGAACTGCGCGTCGCAGCGCATCATCATTATCAAAAACAGTACCGAAACGAAACGGCAGGACGGTGGTATTACGGAAACATTCGCTGATTACGCGTGCGTGCTCCACAATTGATTTCTGAGTCAGGCTGCTGCCCGGCGTATATTCGCTCACGATGATGGCGAATTCTCCGTTCGGATAACCGAATACTTGGGCTTCGTTGATGCCGCGTAAATTTTCGATTGGGAATGGACGACGTGCGCGATTACTGCCTTGGAATACCTGTTGTTCGGTGATGCAATATGCGTACCAAGACATAGATGTTAGCTCCGGTTTGATGCAGCCGAGGACGATGTCTCATTCCCGGTCTGGGTGAATGTAGTACCGAAACTTCTTTTGGCGTATTTAGTTTTTCTTGGCGAAACGAGCAACATGTCCTGGGACTGGACATGTCCACAGCAGAATTCATCCTAGTACTCACTGCACCAGGATTGCAACCATTAGTGTGGTAACCTGCGTTGATTACTGTACTTTGCAGGTTCTCCTCTTCCCTGGTGAACTGGCAGGAGTCCGTTCAGGAGAAGCGTTCACCAGGAACATTCTTGTGATTTTCACGGATATGGCTTACGAATGACCCCTTAATTAGCATCTTACGTTCTGCACCCGGAGCAGGACTCGAATGCCTGCTGTTAGTTGCAGGAAGGGGTCTCATTTGTCATTGAATCCGCTGATGGCACTGCCCTCCCAACCCGGATCTCTTTCCGCCCGGAGCTTCGTCTTTGAACCCGCTCCGGAGCTCGATCCCGCGACCCTCGAGCATCGATGGCAGCACGTAAATGTAATTATCCGGCTGGCGATGCTGACAGGCTCGCAGATGCAGCTTGAACCCTCCCTCAAGCTACTGTGCGAATTGGCGTACGAGATCGTTCCTTATTCTGCGGCGCGAGTCTATTTCTGGAACGAAGTAGAAGAAGCGATGGAACTGCGTCTCAAAAGAGGCATTATAAAAGCAGAGCAACACTCCGCCACCGGTCGGGGAAGCAGCTTAAATTTCTGGGCAGGACAATTCGCCAAACCTCTGATCATCAGGAAGGGCTTGGATTCGGTCGCCGACGCGGAGCTTTCCGCTGCAAATGCTCATGCTGCGCTGGTGATTCCACTGTTTGTCAGGGGACGGGTGCTGGGCTCGATGCAGCTCTTCAGCCATAACATCGATGCGTTCAAACCAGGAGATGCACAACTGCTGTGGACGCTGGCGCTGGTAGCCGACAATTTGCTTACGCGCGAGCAAACCAATGAAGGCCTTCTGCGATTTGCCTTTACCGATTATCTTACCGGTCTTCGCACACGGGGCTATTTTGAACAGCAGCTTGAACTGGAGTTCAAGCGTTCGGAGCGGAAAGAGACAGGCTTCGCTCTTCTAATGGTGGACATCGACTACTTCAAGCAGCTCAATGATCGATACGGCCATCATGTGGGGGACAAGGTGCTCCGCGAGGTGACTGCTCTACTAGCGGCCGATATGCGTGAGGTCGATACCGTCGCGCGTTATGGCGGGGAGGAGTTTGTTATAGTCCTGCCGGAAACCTCAGACATAGAGGCAATTTATGTCGGTCAGCGACTGCGCAAAGCTGTGCATCAGGCGCGTTTTCACGCGGAAGGTGGGGGCGCGGGTGAACAGCTAACTATCAGCATCGGTATTGCGATGTATCCGCGCGATGCGCAGAGCCGACGCGGACTGATCGAGGCGGCTGATGCGGCACTTTACGCGGCCAAGAAACGTGGCCGCAACCAGGTACTCACTTACTCCCAGATCATGCAAGACGAGCAACGACACAAAGAAGTTTCCTGACTCTATGCCGCTCACGCGCACTCTTCGTCAACCTCCAATTGTTAATGATTCCATCCGAGTAGCGCCATCACCCAACGCTACCCCGTCCGAAGCGTCTTCAGGACAGGTTGTAACCAGAGATGTCTTCCCTTGGAGAGTTGTACATGCGTGCGAACAGGCGCGTGATGTTCTCACGCTTGTGCAGTCGCAGTTGATAGTCGGGATGCGGCCATTTGTCGTAACTTCGCGAGGGAATGTGGCTAAGTATTACCGCTCGCGGAAGGAGAAGATTCACGCAGCGTTGCTTCTGCAGGCTTGGAGTGACGTGAGAGACTGGAAGCGACTGCTCATCGAAAGCGATCCGGAGCGAACAACGGAGATTGTGCATGCGCACTCGTTTGCCGCCGGCATGGCAGCGCTGCGTGCGGACGCCCCGTTAGTCTATGACGTACATCAATCCGCGGAACCGGTTGCAACCGAAGACAAGTCATGGCTTGGTCGATCATTCCGCGTGGCACAACAGTTTGTCCTGACTAGTGCGGGAGCAGTAGTCGTGCACTCCAACAACGCACGACAGGAGTGCATTCGCATTGGTGTTGAAGAGAGCAGTCTCTTTTGCATCCCTCAGCCGATCGATCCAGCCTTGCTTGAGTCGGTGCCTGATCGGCGCTGGATCGAGCAGCGTATTGGAGCAAACGGCGTTACCACTATCTTTTTTGCTCCTGAGTTGAGCAAAGGCCCGGAACGGGAGCTCCAGATTTCAACCCTGTTGACAGCTTTCGCCTGCACTTACGAGGAGAATGAGAATGTGAAATTGATACTGTTGCAGGATAAAGATGACGGAGCAATTCGTCAGCATCCAGAAATCCACAAACTGCGGCGTATGGTGCATTTATTACCGCCGGCCGACCGAGACCTGGTATTTGCCTCGTGCGACGTCGTGATAGTGTGCGACTCGTTCGATGAGGACTCGCAAGCTTTACTGCTGGTAGAGGCGCTGGCTCGCGGACGAGCGCTGCTGGCAACCAACATCAGAAACTCGAGAGATAGCATTCCAGCGCGTTCCTGCCTCTGGTTCGGACCGGGACCGCGTGAGCTTGGCCAGCGTATGTCGTTCCTGGCGCGGAACCCAGATTTCTGCCGCATGATTTCCTCAAATGGTCACGGCCAGATCGCAAGCGCTCGAAGCCCACAGGTAATCGGACGACTTTGTCATGAGGTCTATACGCAGGTTGCTGCAAAAAAGAAGCAAACAGATGCGAAATCGAATGATATTCAGCTAATCCCGCTGCAAGTGAATCTCTAGTCGCGTAATCAGCGCGACACTTGCGCAAGAACCAGCGCGGTCATTAACAGTGATGCAAGCACCGCCACGATAGCCCCAATACCACAGAGCGTAAGCAGCCGGATTCGGTGCATCAACTGGTTAATGCGCTGCTCCAACTCCTTCAACTGACTCACCGCCATTTCCAGCTCCTGCTGTGAGCTGTCGATTTTCGCTTGTAGATCGAAGATCTCGCGACGGCCTTCTGCATTGGCGCCCAATATCCGCTGCTCGATCTGCGCGATCAACTGCTGAGTAGTTTCCGCCCTGGCGGCACTCTGGGCGGAGCGTTCCGCGAAAAAGAACCCCTCGAGAGCTGGAAGGAGGCGCAATAAACGCGGTAGCAAAGGAATCAATTCGCGCAAGATCAGTCTTGGCCACATAAATTGTTGTCGGTTATTTGCCGTTGCCCTGCGCATCCCTTTGAGCAATCGCGAAAAGCACAGAGCGATGCATATCTTCAAAGGGAGCAGGCTTGCCGGTCCAAATCTCAAACTGTCGCACACCCTGATGAACAAACATGGCGTCCCCTGTGATGACATGAATATTCTTTGCCCGCGCCATCTTCACCAGTTTGGTCTCAAGCGGAGAATAAATCATCTCGAAAAGATACTTTGTGCGCAGTTCGTTCTCCTCGAGCGGAGCTTGCGGTTTGGAGCTTTTCATGCCTACCGGAGTGGCATTAATAATTACGTCAAAGTCATAAACATCGCTGCCGCGCTCTTTCAACCCAAATACTGCCGCGCGAGCCGCCCCACCAGCCCCTAATACAAGGATTCGCGCGCCGCGCAGATTAATACGCTCTTCCAAAGGTCGGATTACCCCTGCCACATCTGTGTTGAAGCCGTAAAACTTGCCGTCAGCCGAGCGAATCACCGTATTGCATGCGCCAATTTTCTGTGTGAGCGCATCGGTGCGATCGAGATGTTTAATAATTTCCTGCTTGAGTGGCATGGTGACGCTCAGGCCGTGGATGGGTATCTCTTGCATACAACTCAGCAGGTCATTTATTTCCCGGGGCTGAAGAGCGATGTAGACGGCGTTGATGTTCTCGCGCCGAAAGGCAGTATTCATCATCACCGGCGACAGCGAGTGGCTGATCGGGTCTCCGGCAACCGCATAGACCTTGGTGGCGGCATCGACCCGATCAATGCGGTAAGTCTCTCGCAACGCTTTGGAGGTGATCTGTCCAGGCGCTGTCTCTTCTCCTTCTCGCGCAGCCGCAAAGGTAAAGGCGCTCCCCGCGCGAACACCTAGTACCCGGCTTATGATGCCTAGCTCACCCATGCATAACCCCACCATTGTGTAGTGGTCGCTGTGTGCCTGAAGCAGACGCAGCATGGCAAGATTGTCCGAAAGAGTTCTGGCCGTTGAAACTGCCTTGAAAATATCAGCCGGAAACTCCTGCATCCGCTGCCACGTTTCTCCGAGCTTCTTGGTCCCCTTAAAATCATGAAAAGAAAGGACTACGGCCGCCACGTTCCGCAGTTTCTCAAATTCGTGAGGTTTCAATTGGGCTGCGGTTTCAAGCTCTACATCGAGCAGCCGAAAGCCGTTCTGAGCTGCTTTGATCAGGAGCTCGTATTGCGACGCAACCGAACCTCGAAAGTGCCCGCCATTCACGGCGCGACGGCAGGTCGCGATCGCCGTAATATCGCGATGTGCGGCAAAAAACTGCTTTAACCGTGGAAATGCCAAGGCCGGCTTTGAAAGGTAATCTAAACGTATCTCAATGAAGGAGTTATCTCTGCAAACCTGGTCAACTTTTTCCAGTAAATCGGCCGGGTTTTGAGCAATTACAACGGTGCATACCCGTGGAAATTGCATACGCAAGAACCGGGGAGCCGGAATAACTGAAGCTGCTTTCATCGTGTGCGAGGGCACAAAGATGGGCATCTTACAGGTGCACTAAGGCAGATGCAACCATTGATTCGCATGCTGCGGCTGTTTTGGCTCGCAACTATCGTGTATCCCCTTTGGTTACTAGCCAAATCACCTAATCTGCCTCTAATCTCTGCATAGGTCGAAACTGGGAGTAGTGCGTCTGTAGGGGCTCCCGACGCAGCACCTTCAAGGGCCGCAGAATGCGAGGCACAGTCCGATGAACAAGATATGTGGTTTTGTACTCTTAGCAGCCGTTGGCGTAGTAGCCGTTGGC
>QHZX01000542.1:0-440 GCA_003224835.1 Acidobacteriota bacterium
TCACAGATGCAGTGACGTCATATCATGAGGCAACCGTACTGGATCCCCACGATCCTGACGCGCTACTCGGATCGGCAGATTCTGAGTACGCCTCCGATATGAAAAAAGAAGCCTACAACAGTTTTGAAACAGGGATTCGTCAACATCCCAAAGACGCCCGCTTTCCCCTCCACTATGCATCAGCACTCCTGAAAGAAGGCGAGATAGGCGATACGAACTTGCAACTTCGTGCGGCTGCCCTTTTGAAATCCGCTGTGAGTCTGGATCCATCATCCGCGGATGCCCATTACCAGCTTGGCGAGATTGACCTGAAGGAGGGCCGTACGACCGATGCCTTGCTCGAATATCGGAAAGCGGCCAAGCTGGATCCTAGGAATCCAAAGACTCATTTCGGACTTTCTAAAGTGTACCGGAAACTCGGCAGAGTCGAAGAGGCATCC
>QHZX01000542.1:751-5229 GCA_003224835.1 Acidobacteriota bacterium
GGAGGCAAAGCCCGCGGCCTCGACCGCGCTACCCGGCGAACCTCATTAAATTTATGTTGCCGCTCTCTAAGGGATGGTTATGTCCGTTCGTTTCGCTTTGTTGTATTTCAGGAGCCCTTTTGTTGTTCGGTGCGAACGGATCTTCGGCATCTTCGCCTAAAATCTTCACGGACATTACGCAGCAAGCGGGTATTCAGTGGCAGCAATTCAATGGTGAGTCGCCGGACCGATTTCTAATTGAAACTATGGGTGGAGGCGTGGCGTTCCTCGATTTCGACGGAGACGGCTTCCAGGACATTTTCTTCGTGAACGGAGGGGAAACTCCACACGGCAAGAGCCCGATTCCGGTCCGGAACGCCCTCTATCGCAACATGGGCAATCGAAAGTTTGAAAATGTTGCAGCCAAGGCCGGTGTGGATCGAGTGTCTTTCTACGGAATGGGGGTTGCGGCCGCGGATTACGACAACGATGGTTTCCCGGACCTGTATGTGACTGGATTTCCTTCGAGCGCTCTATTCCACAATGACGGTCACGGTACTTTCAGTAATGTGACCGACAAAGCAGGAGTCAAGAACGCAGGCAGGTGGGGAGCTAGCGCCGCCTGGTTCGATTACGATCGCGACGGCCTGCTGGATCTGGCCGTGACAAATTATGCACAGCTCTCATTTGAGAATGCAAAGACATGTGAAGTCAATGGCGTGCGGTCTTATTGCGCACAAGTGGAATATAAAGGCGAGCCACTGACGCTCTACCATAATAACGGCGATGGCACTTTTACAGATGTGAGTGCGCGGTCAGGACTCGACAAATTCGTCGGTAGAGCCCTGGGCGTAGTTGCCATTGATGTGAACCAGGATGGTTGGCCTGACCTCTTCATTGCAAGAGATGCGTCGCCAAACCTTCTGCTGATAAATAAAAAGGATGGCACTTTCGAAGACATTGGGTTTGACGCGGAAGTCGCTTATGACTCAAATGGCTTGGCCAAGTCTGGGATGGGGGTTGATGCGGGAGACTTCGATGGCGACGGCATACCGGACTTTGCTATTACCAACTTTAACGATCAATATCACTCGCTATTTGCTGGTACTTCATCGCTGACATATAAAGACATCACCAGTGCATCTCACTTGGCGGCGGCCAGCAAATCCTATGTAGGCTGGGGGCTAAAGTTTCTCGATTTCGATAATGATGGCTATCTCGATTTGATTGCGGCCAATGGCCACATCAATCAGGCCATTGAGTCGACCCGACTGGACGTAAAGTACAAAGAACCGCCGCTCTTACTGCGGAATAATGGTCGGGGAATCCTTGAAAATCTGAAGGAGGCGGCGGGGCCAGTATTTTCAACCGCTTATCTCGGTCGCGGACTGGCGACCGGTGATTTTGATAACGACGGCGGCCCCGACGTCGTCTTTACGGTCCTAAATGGCCCGCCCGTCTTGTTGCATAACAATGTCGGAAATAAGATGGGTCACTGGCGGCTCAAGTTATCTTTCGTCGCATGACAAGCGGGTGTTGATTGGACTGGGTGCGAGGTCCTCGGGCGCAACCGTAAGCGCCGAGATTCGCTGGCCAAATGGTTTTATCCAGCGATTGTCAGGAATTGAAATGAATCGTTATCACACTATTGCGGAACCATCGTCTGGTATTTCGCAACGCCGAAAAGTTCTAAGATTGCGTTCAGAGCTCAACGGCAAACATTAAAGTGATTGTGGCCGGCGCACTCGCTGAGCTGGATCCGACATCAACGCCACTGCGTGTTTAAAACCAGAGAGGCATCCCCGCATGATCGAGAGCGCGCTGTAGTAATCGTTATATCGAAAGAAGCCCGTCTGCCCTCGCCACATGGGATAAAAATCACAAGCTTGCAGCCATGTCTCGTAAACCGCTTCAATATCAAGATAGGTATCGGGGACAAAGTCGCTGGCATCTTCCCAGTTCTCCGCATAAAAAACCCTGGACACCGCATGCGATGGGCGGCTTCGGGTGAGCGTTTCCAGCCCGGCATAGAAGACGGCATCGCGAACCACGAGATGGCAATTCTGATGATCTTTGTGCCAGCTTCCATTCCAGTGAGTAATTACGACGTCCGGCTTGTATCCGCGGATTGAATCGCAAACCCCAAGGCTACTTTCCTCATTGAACGGAATTTCAGCGTCGGGATAGGTAAGAAATAGGGCATCTGCTCCAATCAGGTGAGTTGCCTTCGCAGTGGCTGTGCGTTGCATTTCGCCGTAATGATGAACGGGAATTTCTTTCGGCGCGCCCCTTTCTCCGAGCGCCTCCCATGGTGAAGAGCCCATCGCCAGGATGGGCTGCTATAGCCATGATCTTGCCCGGTGTTCCGTTGGGGGATTCAGTGCCTACGGAAGATGTGGCCAATGCTGAGAGAGCTACTGCGCCGCCGAGAGATTGCGCGAAGGAACGACGGTTCACTTTGCCTCCTTTTGAACTTGAGGGAGTTTCTTGCGGGAGCTCCGGGAGCTGATTTTCTGCTGGGATACGTTCTCAGTATCCATGATCGAGTCCCATGCCAGGCGCGCACAGCCGAGCAGGTTAGCGGTGTCGGCGATTTTGCTCACGACAATGCTCACTTTTTTTGCCGCTATCGGCTGTGCTCGCTCAAACATGGCCGTCTGCAAAGCATCGAGATAGAGATCGGCAGCCGCTGCCATTCCTCCCCCAAGAACGACGATCTCAGGGTCGAGAATGCTAACGAGGTTGGCCACGCCGAATCCGAGAAAGCGGCCAGCACGGCTGAAGATGTCTAAGGCCAATCGGTCACCTTGGCGGGCGGCAGCGGCAACCTCGTGTGCAGTAATTTTCGAGACTTCGAATTGCGCAAGACTGCTGTCTTCACCAGCTCGCAGGCGTTCTTGCACAGCCCGCGCGATGCATGGGCCGGCAACCAGAGATTCCAACTCGCCGTTGTTCCGGGCGGAATGAACATTTTCGCGCGTGACGGTCAGCCATCCGGCGCACCCGGAAAGCTCGTGCGCGCCACGAAGAATGCGCCCGCCACTTAGGATTCCAGCGCCAATCCCAGTGCCTATCATTAACGCAATGACATCATATTTACCGCGTGCCGCACCTAGCCAGCACTCTCCCAGCACCGCCGCGTTGCGATCGCTTTCGACCTGCACGGGAATAGAAAATGAGCGCGACAAATCGCCCGGAACCAGTCCGGGCACGGCTACGGCGGCGGCGAGGTAGGCGTCTTCCAGCTTTTTGCCGCCAGCTAGCTCCTTTGCCAGCTGCATGATCTGGAGCGCCGGTGCCGACGAAGAACTGACATCAACTGGAGCAGCGCGACGCGAAAGAATCTTTCCGTCACGGTTGACGACGGCAGCCGAGCATTTCGAGCCGCCAAGATCCACGGCCAGAACTTGCAACAAGTTACCTCCCCGGCTCACAAATTGCCGACTTGCTAAAGAATTTAACCGCAAAGCTCGCTAAGGGAACGGAAAGTTCGCAAAGGAGAAAAAATAACTCAAGTTACTGTTCGGCAGACGTCAGCGGCGTTCGCTTGCGCAAGAGCACAAGCGACAAGCTAATAATCCCAACGGCTCCCAGCGCGGGCACGATCATGCCTGCACGAACGCTGATTCCCTGTGAAATCTGCCCAACGGACCAGGGGAACGTCATGCCTCCGATTAGTGCAACTGAAAACAGCAATCCAAACACTGTTCCCGCACGTTCCGGGTGGCGGTCGCCTGCAACCGCCAGCGTCGTCGGAAAAATCGGCGCATAAGAGAATCCGATCAACGCTGTGCCCACGAAGAACGAGATCAGTGATCGCGCGGAAAGCAGGACGACGCACCCTGCCAGGGACAGAAACGCTGCAGTGGCCACAAGTTGCACTTTTCCAAATCCGCGGAGCAGCCTTGCCGCGAGCACCCGGCTCAGCATAAGAGCAGCCCAATACGTTGCTAACACTAGCGTCGCAACTCGTGGCGAGTATCCGGTAGCGTCCACATAAGTGGAAGTCCAGCCTGCGATGCACGCCTCATTCCCCGATTCAAAAAACAAGATAAATGCGAGCAGCAGCACACCACTGTATTTCGCGACCTCAAGAAGTTCACGGAAGGAGAACGCCTGTCTTGTTTTGGGTGGCGGAAATGACATGGTTGCATACCAGATCACGCAAAGGCCTGCCAGAACCGAACAGAAAAGAAACAACTGCGGGATTGTGAAGTGTCCTTCAATGCTCGAGGCCATGAGCGGAATGCTAATCGCGCCGACGCCAAAGAAAATGCCAAGCAGATTCAGCATTGGCCCGCGCTGACCGGCGTAAAGATCGGATACCAGCACGTTTGTGCAGGTATTCAGTCCGCCTCCTCCCAGGCCCAGCAGAATGGCAGCAGCGCTTGCGGCCACAAATGAGTGCGCACTTGCAAAGAAGACCATCGCCAGCGCGACAATTAGCGATGACGTCAACAAGTTAGCTTTGTTTCCAAGATGGTCTATCAGCGGCCCGA
>QHZX01000329.1 GCA_003224835.1 Acidobacteriota bacterium
CGACCAACGAATTCTGGATGCGTGGTGGCGGCGAGAAATCGCTGAAGCTGAACTTAGGCGGCGGCTGCGTTTTGATCGCGAATGGGGATATCAATGGGAGCCCTTCTATGCGCTCCTATGCACTGCCCGCGATCACGCCGAGGGCCTTTACGCTCTTGACTGCATGCCTAGAGAAGACCTGCGCCGGATTCGGGCACGCGACCGCCATGCCGCGGCGAAAATTTCCGAGATACGCGAGCGGCATCCAGAGGCGGCGATCTTCGTTCTATTTGGTGAATCGCACCTTGCGCCCCAGCATCTCCCTCGCACAACAAAAGAGCTGCTGCCTGAGGAGAGTACCCTGACAGTGTTGCAAAATGTTGACGCGCTTTATTGGCGGGCAGTGGCGCAACACGCTACCGCGGTCAGCATTGGAAAAGATGCCGTGTGCGTCTTTAATTCCAGCCCGCTTGAAAAATACGAGAGCTACCGCCTGTGTCTGGACGGGTGGAACGCAGCTGCGGACAGCATTCCAGACTTCGCCCCCGCGATTTACAACCTCGTCTTCTCATTGTCCAGATCATTAGGTTTCCGGCTCGATTCGCCACGCAACGGCACGCAGCCCAAATATCTGACCGATTTGTTGCCGGAAGTGGTCGCACTTGACGAGTATCCGCATAATCCTGACTCCCAGCTTGAAGAAAAGTCCTGCGCCTATCTCGCGGATGCGAATCTGTTCGTGATCAAGGAATTTCAGATGGCCGAGGCAGCCGAAGAGTGCTCGCGGTTTCTATACTCCGCCTGCCGTGGGATGGTCAGGCTTCCGGTTTCAGCGCAACCGATAGAAGATGCGCTGGCGCGCTTTGGCTCGCGTCTTTTGTGCCCGGAGTCTGAAGTCAAAGATCGAACTCCTACACTCGGCGACTCGCTCTACGAGACTTATCTCGCGGGAAAGATCTCGCTTCCGGCATTGCGGCGTGTGTTTCTGTCCCGCCTGGGAACGCGCGAGAAGACACTAGAAATACTGGCTGATCTGCAATACCTGGCAAGATCCTAAAGCTTGGGTTCACAATTCCTTTGCGCCCATGCAACCCAAACCGCACCGATCCCTGCCCGGCAATGCTAACCTGATCTTGGTGTATGACTAAATCAATCGCGTGAACTCCGAATCAATTCACAAATTATTCGAGCAGGTACGCGCAGGCAAGCTTTCGTCAGACGAAGCGGTCGCAAAACTGCGTCATCTGCCTTTCGAAGACCTCGGGTTCGCCAAAGTAGACCATCACCGGTCCCTGCGGGTCGGCGTCCCGGAAGTAGTTTTGGCCCAAGGCAAGACTCCGGCTCAGGTGGCCGGAATTTTTAAACAGCTCGCCATTCATGGCAAGAACGTTTTAGCGACTCGGGCCAACAAAAGTCAGTTTGCCGCGGTGAAGAAAGCCGTTCGGGCCGCAAAATTTGAGGAAAGCGCACGCGCGATTGTCCTGTGTCGCGACCACAAGATCTACGGCAAGGGCCTAATTACGGTCATCTCGGCGGGAACCAGTGACATTCCGGTTGCGGAAGAGGCCGTCGTCACCGCTGAGATCATGGGAAATGAAGTCGAACGGCTTTATGACGTTGGGGTTGCGGGCATTCATCGCCTGCTGGCGCATCAGAAGTCTATAAGCCAGTCACGCGTCATTGTGGTTTGTGCCGGCATGGAGGGAGCGTTGCCCAGCGTCGTCGGCGGGCTGGTCGGCGTGCCGGTGATCGCCGTGCCTACCAGCATAGGCTATGGCGCATCCTTTCAGGGAATGGCAGCGCTACTCGGCATGATGAACTCCTGTGCTTCGAATGTCTCCGTCGTGAATATTGATAACGGATTTGGCGCCGGGTACGTCTCTTCATTAATAAATCGGCTGTAGTTGGGTAACTCCGGAATTAATTTCCACAAAAGACGCAACTTGACTCTTGATTTTTGACCGTGAGTTCGGACTAGAATAGAAGCAGATGGAGGCGGGATATGGTTTCGAAATGCGCCAACCCCGACTGCTCTGTACCCTTCCGCTACTTCCACACCGGAAAGCTGTTCCGAGCTGAAAGCTCTCTTGGACTCGATCGGCGCCGCACAATGGGCCAAGATTCGCAGCAAAGCAAGCCGTTGCGCCGCCTGGAATTTTTCTGGCTATGCGAAGATTGCGCTTCGAAGATGACACTCATCTTCGATCAGACGTCGGGCGTCGCTGTTCGTCCGCGCGAGCGTGCGCGAACAGTTGCGGCCTAATCTTTAAATCTGCGAATATTTGCCGGTAAAAGCATTCCAACGGATCGCCAGCACCTCCGTGAGCATGTGAATGCCATCACGAAGGGGGCTGATCCGTGTGCCCACGGCATCAGACCAAACGACCGGTACTTCTTTGATTTTCAAACCTGACTTGTCAGCAAGGTAGAGTAATTCCGCGTCGAATCCCCAACCCTCAATGGTCTGCATCGAGAAAAGTCTTTCGGCCGAACCGCGGCGAAAAGCTTTAAACCCGCATTGAGTATCTTTGAACCTCAATCCCAACAGAATGCGGAGCGCCAAATTGAAGCCTCGCCCATAGAATTGGCGCAACAATGATTGTCTCTGCGTCTGCAGATCAGGTTGAAGCCACCGCGACCCGATGGCAACATCAGCCCCCGCCTGAATTGCCGCGAAAAGCTTGCTCGCTTCTTCGATCGGCGATGACAGGTCGGCATCGGTAAAGAGAAGAATTTCACCGTGGGCATTCAACATTCCATTCCGCACGCTGTAGCCTTTACCGCGATTGCCAGGGTTTTCGATCAAACGCAGTTCGCGGTTCGTGCGCGCCCGCGCCCGAACCAGATCGGGCGTATTGTCGCGGGAACCGTCGTTGACGACGATTAGTTCGGCATCCCAACCATGTTCGGCAACATAGAGCAGCACACGTTCGAGCGTTGCTCCTAAACGAGCGCCCTCGTTGTACGCGGGAATAATAATGCTGTATTGAGGCATCGATCGTCAGCTCGCCAGGACCGGCGAGCGATCATGAAAAGGTACCATGTGTAAGTAAAACGATGCCGTGACGCCGGCTATGCGACTCGTTTTTGCCGATCGAGCATTGTGAAGAATTCGTTGACCAGGACTGGATCCCAGAAACCTGCGCGTGCTTCATCTTGCATGGTGCGGGCGGCGTGATCATGAGTTAACGCGGGTTTGTAGGGACGTGCCGTAGTGAGCGCGTCGTAAACATCAACCACTTGTAGAATGCGCGCGAGCAGCGGAATGCTTTGACCCTCAAGGTTGTCAGGATATCCAGTCCCGTTGAAGTGTTCGTGGTGACTGCGAATGATTGGCAGTACCAGACGCAGCGACTTCAGCGGCCGACAAATATTCTCTCCGGTAACCGGGTGCAGGCGCATAACCGCCCACTCTTGAGAGTTTAAATTGGCGCCTTTTTTCAGGATTTCATCGGGAACCGCAATCTTGCCCAAATCGTGAAGATAGCCTCCCCGGCGCAGGGCGGTGACGTCGTCTTCGTCCAGATCGAGATGCCTTCCGAGATTACTGGCATTCTCGGCAAGGCGTTCACAATGCCCCTCAGTATATGGATCGCGGCTTTCAACGCTTAAGCCCAGCGAGCAAAGAACGCTTTCCGCAGTTTCCAACTCATCCGTAAATTCCTTAAGCTTGAGCAGCGATTTGACCCGGGCGAATAACTCCTCTGGAAAGATTGGCTTGCTGAGGAAATCGTCAGCGCCAGCCTCTATTCCGCGAACCCGGTCTTCCCGCTCCGCCAGGCCCGTGATAAGCACAAACGGTATGAGACGAGTTGCGGGATTCTCCTTCAGCTCACGGCAGAGTTCATATCCTGACTTCCCAGGCATAATTACATCCGACAACACCAGGTCCGGAGGCCGCTGGAATATCTCTGCCTCCGCCTGCGAAGCATCCGGAACCGCCACCACGTCGTATCCGCGGGAGGACAGTAGATCCTGCATCAGATTCATTGTATTGGGGTTATCGTCAACTACCAGGATTCGCGGCAGGCGCCGGCGTAGCGAGAGATCGCTTGCTCCCGGGCCTTCCGGTTGCAGCGGGTACAGAGTAGAGACTTTCCGGGACGACTCCATAGCGGATGACCGCAAAACTGCATTTTATCCGAAAGAATCGTTTTAGTACGGTAAATTTCTGTTTATAACTCGGGAATGAGGAACCAAGGTCCCGGGTTCGTAGGTGAGCTCGTTTGTAAGTACGAATGAGCTTAGGCCCAGCTTCCTCTCAGTTAGGCCCCGGCAGATAGTTTGTGGGTGTTCTTGTTTCGTGCGATTCCGTACTGTCGAATCTTGTACAGAAGAGCTTTATAACTGATTTGTAACAATACGGCCGCCTGCTTCCGGTTCCAATTGGTCTCGTCCAACGCCTTGGCAATCGCTTCAGCTTCGGCCCCATCTTTAGCGCTGCGCGCCAGCGATTTCAAGCCTCCCGCGCTCTCTGCCCCACTTCGGGGAGCAGCAGGTTCAAATTCCGCCCCTGTGCCGTCTGTTCGCGGTTTCAACTCATTGATTGCAAGTTTTTCATCACCCAGCACCAAGTACCGCTTTACAAAATTTCCCAGCTCACGCAGATTTCCAGGCCAGGGATAATTGGCGCAAGCCGCCAACATCTCCGGCGAGTACGGTAGCGGTGCTCGTGCGTACTGTTCGGACAACTGGGTCATGAAGTGTTTCAGCAGGATCGGAATTTCTTCTTTACGTTCACGCAGTGGCGGAATCTGCAACGTGAACGCATTCAGTCGATAGTACAAATCTTCGCGAAGACGCTTGTTAGCCAGGGCTTCAGGAATATTGATGTTGGTTGCGGCCAAAATCCGCACATCAACTTTGATGACCGAGCGGCTGCCTAGCCGCGAGAATTGCTGGTCTTGAAGCACGTGAAGAAGTTTGGCCTGCAGCGAAGGCGGCATCTCACCAATTTCGTCGAGCAAGATCGTGCCTTTGTTGCTTAGCTCAAATTTCCCTGGTTTGGCATGGGTTGCGCCAGTGAAGGCGCCCGCCTCATACCCGAACAATTCGCTTTCCAGCAAGTCCGCCGGAACTGCCGCGCAATTGACCTTCAAGAACACGCGATGAGCGCGCGGCGAAAGCTTGTGGATCAACCTCGCCATCACTTCTTTGCCGGTACCGCTTTCGCCCAGCATCAACACCGGGATGTCAACATTCGCAACCAGCGCAGCTTGCGAGCGCAGTTTTCGCATATTGGCGCTGGCCGCGACGAAAAATGTCTCATCACCTAAGTCTTCAACTTCGCCGGTATAGTTTTGCTGATTAATTCCCAAGCACTGGTCGATAACCGCGTCGAGTTCTGCCTTCTGAAATGGCTTGGTGATGTAGTCAACCGCACCCAGTCGTATAGCTTGGACTACTTTTTTGGTGTCATTCACGCACGAGAGCATTACTACCTTGATATTCGGCTGGAGCTTGCGCAGGCCCTCGAGCGTTTCCAAACCATCAATACCCGGCATGAGAAGGTCGAGCAGCACGAGATTCGGCTCCAAGCCTTTCTCGACTTTTTGCAGCGCCTCCTCACCTGTGGAAGCAGTCTCTACCTGGTGGTCGTCAATCTCGAGCAGCGTCCGAATGTAACGCTGCATTCCGGGTTCGTCATCCACCAACAGAATCTTAGATTTGTTGCTCATTTATCTTTTCCCCTCGAGTTCTGCGGCCGGATTCAGCGGAACAATGAAAGAGAACTTGCATCCAGCGCCAAGCTCACTTTCTACCCAGATTTTGCCTGCCATGCCCAAAGCCAGGCGACGCGCGATTGCCAAGCCTAAGCCCATGCCTTCAGTTTTCTCATTGCTCGGCAAACGAAAGAAGTCGTCAAAAATTTCTAGATGATATTCGGGGGGAATTCCTGGACCGGTATCCGAAACGCTGATCTTGACTGAGTTCGGCGTCGTCAATGGACGCCGACGACGCTCCTGAGACAGCGCGGGCTTCGCAATTGAACGCCGTTCCCACATATAGGGTTCGGCATGAAGCCAAACCGTGCCTCCGGAAGGCGTAAACTTGGATGCATTCTCCAGCAGATTCGATATGACTCGTTCTACTTTTGGCGCGTCGAAGGGAAACTCCTGCAATTTTTCGTTCGCCAGGAAATACATCGCCAAGCCCTTCTCTTGAAATCGCGGAGACCAAAGTCTACAAACTTCCGAAAGACAGGCATTGAGATTACCGGGCTCAAACTTCATCTTGAGTTCGCCGGTTTCGAGCACGCTGAAGCTCAAAAAATCCTGAATATAACGCTGTAGTCTTTGCCCATTTGAGCGCATGTCGCGAAGCACTTCGCGCTGGCGCTCATTCAAACTGCCCAGCTTTTCGCTTTGCAGCATCTCGACGTATCCATTCAGAATTGACAACGGGGTCTTCAGGTCGTGCGCGGCGGAGGCAAGGGCGTTAGTGGTCCTAAGATATCGCTCTTGCAGCTGCGAGAATTCCGGCGATTCCTCAACCGCCGAGTTAGCAGAAGATGAAGGATTTTCCCTTGTCGGAGCGGGTGATTCCTGAGGCGCTGAAGACAGTTGGGGCATAGTGAGCAAATGCTGCGAGGGAGGGCGGGCGAACCAAGCTGGCGCAGCTGATCGCCGTATCAGAATGCTAGGACACCAAGCTGGGAGTGTCAACGAAAAATGCAAAACATTTGCCAGATTCGGTAAACTGTTTCCAGAATCAGGTTGCAAGAAAGTCGGAATTCACCCCTTTGAATCAGGTGAGAAACCCACAAAACCCAGCAAATAAGCCTGTTATCCCCGAAGATCACGGAAGGGCCGAGTATTGCGTCCCTTGCCTCCGGCGTATGCAGTATTTGTTTGGCAGCTAAGGTGCGAGAGACATAAGACTTCAGTAGGAAAGGGCATGCTGGTTTGGATCGTTCTCAGCTAAAAACAGAGCGGCGGGAATGGACCCGACTCCCTTTGCCAATACCTCTCTTTGTCAGAAGCCGTGATTCGAAAGGCAAGGACCTCCTGGAATTCGCGACTGCACTCAATATCTCCGCGGGCGGCGCACTGGTAGCAATGCATAAAAATTCGCGCAATTTACGCGCGAAAGTTGTTCACGTAACTCATAGTGAAGGCTACAACCTTGTGGGACTTAGGTTTGTGCAGCCTCTTCTGTCAACCGAAACTCGCCGAACCGCGCCTCGACGGAAACTTGCTTCTCCGGTGTGAAAAAATTTTCCTACTGGTCAGGTGCCTTCTTGAGCCATTCACGGTCCTACTTACGATCCCGTCGCCGATCTGCTTCCAGGAAATAAGCTACTTATATTCATATACTTACCTTCCACTTCTAAGTCTTGTCGAATAACGCCAAGGTTTTGGTTGGTGGGGTGCACACCTCAGTGTCAGTTCAGGAGTTGTACCACCATATGTCGAGCACAATGACAAATTCTGTCAGTTCACTAGCGCAATCTCTCGGCGAAATTCCGCCAGAGGCAGTAGTTTTTGGCCAATCTGAGGTCATGCAGGCCCTCCGCTCTCGGCTCGACAAGGTGGCCTCGGCCAACGTCCCAGTCCTCATCCATGGCGAGAGCGGCACCGGCAAAGACATCATTGCGCGTTTAGTTCATTCTCGATCTCCGTGGCGATCTGGACCATTTGTAAAAGTGAACTGTCCCGCCATTCCTGGCACCCTGCTGGAAAGCGAGCTCTTTGGGNNNNAGCCTGGCCGGGTTGAGTTGGCTCACCGCGGCACGCTTTTCCTGGACGAAATCTCAGAACTTGACATGTCCCTGCAATCGAAGCTCTTGCAGCTTCTGCAGGATGGCCAGTTTTGCCGCATTGGCGCTCAAGCAGACAAGAAAGTGGAAGTGCGGGTCGTTTGCGCCACCAACCGCAAGCTGGAAGAAGAAATCGAGAACGGGAACTTCCGCCAGGACCTTTACTATCGCATTAACGTCGTAAACCTTTTCATGCCGCCTTTGCGCGAACGGCGAGGCGATATAGACGGTCTGGTGAGCTACTTCTTGGAGTATTACAACCGCAAGTACAATTGCAAGGCGCGGCCGCTTTCTTTGGAATTAATGGAAGTGCTGCAGAAGTATCACTGGCCCGGGAACATCCGTGAACTGGAAAACCTGGTCAAGCGCTATGTGATCCTGGGGAGCGAAGAGGTCATCAGCAACGACTTACAACCTCGCGAAAACGACTTTCTGGCTTCGGACATTAATCTTGACGGTCCCATTTCATTGAAAAAGCTCACCCGCCAGGCGACTCGAGCATTGGAGCGCAAGATCATTCTTAAAGTGCTGCACAATCATCATTGGAATCGCAAGCAGGCGGCGAAGACCCTGAACATCAGTTACCGCGCGCTGCTATATAAGATCCGTGATGCAGGGCTCCCACCGAATCGCGCCCGTCGGCCTCCCGAGGTCGCGAAGACCCAGGTAGCCGCGGATTAAAACAACATTTGGCCAGGATGAGCCACCGCTCATCGCTCCTACTAGCCATGCCTAATTTGGCACTGTTAAGGCGTCCTGCCTATTGACGGGCGGCAAACTCCGTACTATCTTCGTCTCCTTCCCTACGTAAGTAGCTGGATGTGTGCCCAGCAACTTGAGCTTCGCTTTTTATGTGCCGGAGAAGTTCGATGAGAATCGTTCGCTGGTTTTGCGCCGCCCCCTTAGCCCTCTTCCTTTTCTCTTTCCAATCGTTGGCCGCTGATTGGCCGCCCATCAGTCCCGAAGAGCTCAAGATGACCGAAGAGCCTTCAGCTCCGGGAGCGCCCGCTATCATTCTGTACCGGCAGGTTGATCGGGATGACAGCGGCTTGACCGCTCATGAGAATAACTTCACCCGCATAAAAATTTTTAAAGAGGAAGGTAGAAAGTATGCGGATGTCGAGATTCCTTTCTTCAAAGAGCGAGGCAACAACATCGTTCATGTAGGAGGACGAACCACTCATCCCGATGGATCGGTCATCAATTTCGAAGGGAAGCCATTCGACAAGCCTATTGCGAAAGCAAAAGGACTCAAGTACATGGCAAAGACCTTTACACTGCCCAGTGTTCAGGTCGGAAGCATTATTGAGTACTGGTATACGATTGATTTCAGCGAGCATCTCGTCTTCGACTCACGCTGGATTCTCAACGACGAACTGTTTACTAAGCATGCCAAATTCTCATTAAAACCATACTCGAGTAGTTACAGCAACCTGCACCTCCGCTGGGCATGGCATCTTTTGCCGACTGGTACTGAGCCTCCGAAGGACGGGCCCGACCATATCATTCGCATGGAGGTCGCTAATGTTCCCAATTTTCAGATCGAAGATTTTATGCCTCCCGAGGATGAACTTAAGTCGCGGGTGGACTTTACTTACAGCGAAGACAACGATGCCAAGAACGCGGATGAGTTTTGGAAAAAACATGGCAAAAAGTTAAACGGCTCTGTCGAGAGCTTTGTAGATAAACGTAAATCTATGCAAGAGGCCGTCGGCCAGATTGTTTCTCCCGAAGACACTCCAGAACTGAAACTCCGGAAGATTTATGCGCGCGTGCAGCAGATTCGAAACACGTCGTATGAAGTTCGAAAAACTCAGGCAGAAATAAAACGAGAAAAAGAGAAGGGGAACTCGAATGTTGAAGATGTTTGGAAGCGCGGTTACGGAGATGGCCTGGAATTGAACTACCTGTTTCTCGCCCTCGCGAGGGCTGCCGGCTTCGAGGCGCACTCTATATTCGCATCCGATCGACGTCATTACTTTTTCAATCCTGCGCTGATGGACGCGGACAAACTCGATTCCGACCTCATTCTTGTGAAGGTGAGCGGCAAAGATTTCTTTTGCGACCCTGGGGCCGCATTCACTCCATTTGGAATGCTTATTTGGCCCGAAACTGGAGTGCAAGGGCTGCTCCTCGACAAAGAAGGCGGTTCTTGGGTCCGAACCCCGGATCTTGAAGGCAAACTCACAATTACTTTCACAGGGCTCGAGGCCGTGAGCCGGCGCTTGGAAGAACGGAATGAGGACGAAACCGACCGCAAGAAAACTCTCGAAGACGAAGCCAGAGAGTATGTACCCGCCGCAATTGAAGTGGAGCTCACGAATAAACCGGATTGGGTCAGTTCTTCCGACTCCCTGGTTGCAGAATATCGGCTGAAGATCCCCGGCTGGGTTTCAGGCGCAGGACGGCGCGCTTTGCTGCCGGTCGGAATCTTCAGTGCAACCGAAAAAAATGTCTTCGAGCACGAGCAGCGAGTCCACCCGATTTATTTCGAATTTCCTTCCGAGAAGATTGACGATGTGAGTATCAACTTGCCACTGGGCTGGCAGGTCAGCAGCCTTCCGTCAGCACAGGACCGGGACTTGAAAGGCGCGCGCTACGTTTTGAAGGCAGAAGACAACAAGAACGCTGTGCACTTGAGCCGCCAACTAAGCCTTGATTTGATGTTCCTCGATCCGAAATATTATGCGGCGTTGAGAAATTTCTTTCAGTTAGTGAGGACTGGCGATGAAGAGCAGGTTGTTTTGCAACCGATCGGCGCGCGAGCGGCCAACTAGAACGGCTCTCGCTCGGATACTTCTGGGTATCGCATTAGTGGTCCCTTCTTCGGTCGCAGTCGCTGGCGACGCGCCGCAATGGATGCATGCAGTGGTGAATGCACCATTGCCAGCTCACGATGAGAAGACCAACGCTGTGCTCCTCTACTCAGAGACGAACGTCACAGTTCAGTCCACGGACAAGATCAAGACGGTGGTCCGGCGAGCGTACAAAATCCTTAGACCCGATGGACGTGATGTTGGGTTCGCGGTTGTACCGTTTAACTCTCCCAGCGAAAAAGTTAATGGCCTGCACGGTTGGTGTATTCCGGCACAGGGAAAGGACTACGAAGTAAAAGACAAAGATGCTATCGAAAGATCTCTTCCCAAGGTGGATGGCAGCGAATTGATAAGTGATGTCAGAGTGAAGGTCATTGAAATACCTGCATCTGATCCGGGAAATATCGTCGGCTACGAGTACACAATTGAGGAACAGCCTGTCCTCTTACAGGAAACCTGGTATTTCCAAGGCGAGAATCCTCTGCGCGAGGGGCATTACTCTCTCCAACTACCCGCCGGATGGGAATACAAAGCGGCCTACCTTAATCATTCCGAAGTTAAGCCGACACAAACCGGAAGCAACCAGTGGCAATGGACGGTCACCGACGAAAAAGGAATCCGCGAAGAACAAGACATGCCGCCAATTCACGGAGTCGAAGGGAAAATGATTGTGTACTTGCTTCCCCCCGGAGGAGTAGGCAGCAGAGGCTTCGCAAACTGGAAGGAGATGGGAAGCTGGTACGGAAACTTGACCACGGGCCGACGAGACGCGACGCCCGATATCAAACAGAAAGTCGCCGAACTAACCGCAGGCGCGACTAATCCCCTGGACAAGATGAGGGCTATTGCTCGGTTCGTGCAACACGATATCCGTTATGTCGCGATTGAACTAGGCATTGGGGGATTTCAGCCGCATCCCGCCGCAGATGTGTTCGGCCACCGATACGGAGACTGCAAGGACAAGGCGACGCTTATGGCCGCCATGTTGCACGAGATCGGGGTCGATTCTTTCTATGTCGTCATCAACTCGCAGCGCGGATCAGTCACTGCCGACATGCCTGCCAATGATGGCTTTAATCACGTTATTCTGGCGATCAAGCTGCCCTCTGGAATATCTGAAGAGTCGCTGGTTGCAACTATGCAACATCAGCAACTAGGCAAGCTGTTGTTCTTCGATCCAACCAACCAGCTGACTCCCCTCGGGCAAATTGGAGGCTACCTCCAGGAAAATTATGGGCTACTGGTTACGCCTGTCGGCGGTGAATTAGTGGAGTTGCCCAGACTGCCTGTGACCATGAATACGATCCGCCGCACTGGGAACCTGACTCTGGACGCAACCGGAAAGTTGACCGGCAGCGTCAGCGAAATGCGCCTTGGCGATCGAGCTTCATCAGAACGTTGGCGCCTGCTGCATGTGACCAATAATGCTGATCGAATCAAGCCAATCGAGACGCTGCTAGCAGGGTCGTTGTCAAATTTTCGGATTCTTAAAGCCTCCATTGTCAACCTGCAACAAACCGACCAGCCTTTCGGATTTAACTATTCCTTTGAAGCCCTCAACTATGCAAAGAACGCTGGGGACCTATTACTCCTGCGTCCACGCGTCCTTGGAGTGAAGGCGGATGCCATCCTGGAAACGCCAGAGCCGCGGTTATTTCCTATTGAGTTCGACGGGCCCGTCCAGGATACTGACACATTTGAAATAACATTCCCGGAGGGATACACAGTTGACGATCTGCCCCCGCCGGTTGATGCCGATTTCGGATTCGCCAGCTATCACTCAAAAACACAGGTCAAGGGCAACGTTATTGGATATACGCGAACGTTTGAAGTGAAGGACCTTAGCGTTACAGTGAGCAAGGCCGCTGATCTGAAAAAGTTCTATAGGATTATTGCCGGCGACGAGCGCAATACCGCGGTTCTGAAACTATCAAAATAATGCGTAAGAAAAACGTCTAAATCGCCTGAGGGTAGCCGATCCGAGCTTACTGCACCGTAAACTGAACCGCCGTTGTTCTCGTGGCCGAGCCTGACGTTGCATTCACCGTGACGGTATAGGTACCGGCGGGTGTCCCGTTCGTCGTGCTCGTATTAGAACTCGAGCTGCATCCGGCCTGCAATAAAGCGATTCCAAGCACCATGGCAAAGAAGGTCCCAAGCAGCACTCGCCGCTTCCGCGTGATACCTGCTCCAATGAGTCCGACTCCCAGAATCGGGAGCCAGGTGGCATATCCAACGTCGTGCCGCAACAAACTTCCCGTCGTTGTGACTCTTGCCGTGGTTGAGATTGCAACTGTCCGGCTTTGCGGGCCGCTGCTCATGCTCGAGATTGTGGCTCCGAGAGGAGGCGGAAAACTACACCGTGCGCCGGCGGGCAGTCCTGCGCCGCAAGAAATACTGACAGATTCCGGAAATCCAGCCCCGGTCGGCGTCACCAGCACTGAGTAATTAACGCTATCTCCCGATGCAATCGTGCTGCTCTTGCTTAACAGGCTAGTGCTGATAGAAAAATCGTTCAACACTACCGTGTTAGATATGGTCGACCCAATGCCCCCGGGAGAACTGATCTCAGCGCTGTTGCCAACTGAATTCGCGCCTTGAAGGACCGTATTCGGGGCGGTCACGGTAACAGTGACCTTGGCGGCGAAATTGAGACTTGTTGAGGTCATGGTAGAAGTGTTGACGGTTCCTAAAACGCACGTCAGCGTGCCGGTCGTAACTGCTGGTCCACAGGAGCCCTGACTGGCACTCGCGGAAGTCGTTGCGTTCTGGGTCAACTTATCCGTAAAGATCACGCCAGCCACCGGATCTCCGGTGTTATAGATGTAATAGGTAAACGTTGCCGGGCTTCCAACTCCGACCGGCGACGGACTCGCCACCGGATTCCTCACACCTGCTGCGGGAAGCGCTTTCGGCGGGGTCGGGTCGGGCATGCTGAGCAATGAGGTATTCGGTCCCAGTTCGGTGACAAAAGCATCGGACGACCCTGACAGGCTCCCGCCGCCTCCCAAGGGACTTGCCTTTGGAAAATTGCCCGAGAAGGTTTCGCCGGTGACGTATTCGTTCAGCAACGAATCAAGCGCGATGCTGGTGCCAATGTCCTTCCCTGCTCCTCCAAGGTAACTTGCGGTGCTGGTATTCGTACTCGTGGACGTGCCGGTGGTATTTAGGCGTGCAACGAAGGCGTCGTCAACTCCTCCGAAGGCTCCCTGAAATGCATTCGAGGTCACCGGAAAGCCGCCGCCCGTAAACCCCG
>QHZX01000330.1 GCA_003224835.1 Acidobacteriota bacterium
GCGTCGCGGATATTGATGCACTGGCCTCCCGCCTTCGCCAGCTTGGGTTTCGCCAGGTGACGCCCCGGACCCACGAGATGAACGTCTTATTTGATTTGCCCGATCATCCTCTAAGGGATCGTGGCGACGTGCTGCGCCTCCGCAAGTACGGCGATGCATGGGTACTCACTCACAAATCGAAAGCCAGGAACAACAAGCAAAACGGACCGCACAAAACGCGGATCGAGACTGAAACCCGCATCGAAAATGGCGAGAAGATGGAAGCCATTCTCAGAGCCCTGCAGTTCGAACCGTCGTTTCGCTACGAGAAGTTTCGTGCCGAGTGGAAGGGCGGAGATGGACATGTGGTAATCGACGAAACCCCAATCGGTACTTTTGCCGAGATTGAAGGCCCGCCGGAATGGATTGACTCTGTCGCCCGCGATCTTAAAATCGATCGCAAGGACTACATAACTGAAACGTACGCCGGGCTTTTTTCCGCGTGGAAACGTAACACCGGCAGCAGCGCGGACCAAATGACGTTTGAGGCTGTAGGCGCGACCCCGCGCTCTTGAAGTTTTCTCTGCGTTCTTGGCATTTTTACTCCGCGGTCTCTGCGGTTAAAGCTTGTCTTTGCCTTCCACACGTGTCGTGTTTTCCACACCGTGGTGTCGGGCCCACAGCCAGGCTTCGAGTCCCCGCAGCTAAGTTCTGAAAAATCAATACCAACGATCTTGGTCTCCAGCTTGCCATTCCTTCAGTGCAATCCCTAGGAGGGGAATATGGCAACCATCAATCGCACAGAAGGAAATGAAAAGCAGCAGTTCAAGCAAATCGAGAGTGACAGCTGGTCGGGAATCTACCTTCCGGCAATTTGCGCCGGAGTAATCATGACCGTGGTTTTGTTCATGGCGGTGAGTTGTTCTAAAAAGTCTGATACCCCGGTCGCCAGAATCACAGCCCCGGAAACGCCTGCTTTACAAACCCCGGCGCCGAGCACTACAGCAGCAGTTCCGGAAGCTCTAAAGAAAGCAGTGAAGAAGCATCGTCCGACAACTGCAACCTACGTGAATGGCGTCTATGGACTCTCGTTGACTTATCCTCGCAAGTTCAGTCTTCAGTCAGCGGACAAGCTTAAAAACGCGCCTGTTGAGTACGGTTTTGCAAAGCCCGGCGCTGCAGAAATCGCCTCGCTGGATATCCCTGACGGTCTATTTTCAGGAACCGATTTTTCTTCCGCGCTGCTCAACGTCAGCGTTAAACAGGACATGACAGCGGATGAATGCGGCCAGTTCGCTCAGCTCTCGAACAATGCTGCAACCGATAAACCTGCGGATACAGATACGTCGGCAAAACCCGCTGCTGATCCCGCAAAGCCGTCGACGATTAAAGTGGGGGCGAATGAGTTCAGTGAAATTGAGCAGATGACCGGATCAGATGAGCGCCAGTCTGATACCAAGTACTTCCACCTGTTCAAAAACGGCGCCTGCTACGAGTTCGCGCTCGACGTGGAAACTTCGCGACAGGCTAACGAAGATCTCGCTCAAGTTGATCGTAACAATGTCTTCAAGCAACTCGAGAAGGTCCTCGCTACCGCGCGCATAAAAGATGTTGAGTTGCCTGGAACCGAGAACGCCGACGAAGCAACAGCTTCTCAGCCTATCTCAGCGACACAGCCGTCCACGGAAACGCAGCCGCAGCAAACCGAGAAAGCCCAGGTGGTCACGCCAGAACAGAAGTAAGACCTTAACAGTAACCCCGGACTTCACGTCCGGGGTTTATTTTTAGGCGCTGTCTTTCCAACGAATTAGCGGTGAGGACCTGATTTGCCGAAGTACCTACCGCTTCCTTGACCTCGTAATTGCTTCTCTTGCTTCCTTATCGGCAGTTCTGCGGCGTTCGGTCTCGCGTTTGTCCCAAAGCTGCTTACCTTTCGCGAGCGCCAGCTCGACCTTCACCCGTCCGTTCTTAAAATACATCCCGACTGGGATTAGCGTTTGCCCCTTCTGTTGCGTGTGGCCGATAAGCTTGCGGATTTCATCTTTGTGTACCAGCAACTTCCGTGTGCGCAACGGTGCGTGATTGTAGATATTCCCGTGCTCGTACGGTCCAATGTGGCAGTTAAGCAGCCACAACTCGCCGTCTTTCACCAATCCATATGAATCTCTTAAGTTAACCAGACCGGCCCGCACTGACTTGACCTCAGTACCTGTTAAGGCAACGCCAGTCTCAAATTTTTCCAGCAAGAAGTAGTTATGAGAAGCGATCCTATTAACAGCAGCATCTCTTTGCCCCGCGGCGGTGGGATCGCGGCGTTTATTCTTCTCGGCGTTCGGTTTGATTTGGTGGGTCGCCTGACGTGGCATGGGGATAGGTTAACGCATGGGCAGGTTTCAATGTTTCATGGTTCCAAAGCGTCAAAGACGTCGAGATTTCAGGAAAAGTGGAAACAAAGCTTGGAACTTGGGGCTGAGATTGTTCCCGGCGCACGGAGAGTCCTACCCTTGGTGTTAGCACTTATGAGTGTAAGTACAGCGCAAACAGTAACTTCGAGAGGTTACGTGAGTGCTATAATCGCGTTTCTCCTACAGCTTACCGTGGTTAGGGCGACCGGCCCGACGAGAAAGGTTTTTTGAGGATTTTCTTAATGAACCGTGCATCCCGCCCGGCATTGGCGCTATTTCTTATTCTTGCGCTTATCCTTCCGTCCTCCGCTGAAAGCTCCCGGTCGCTTTATAACAAGGGAAAAAGCGCCGAGGCACGTCAAAATTACGAGCAGGCCTACGATTATTACAAGAAAGCCTACGACCAGACTCCGCAGGACGTCGCTTACCGCTCCGCCTATGAACGCCTGCGGTTTCTAGCCGCCGCATCGCACGTGCACCGCGGTCAACTGCTTCGCGAAGCCGGGCGGCTTTCGGAAGCCATGGCGGAGTTTCAGAAGGCCGCCGAGATTGATCCTGCCAGCGCCATTGCCAAGCAGGAAATCAAAGTCACTCAGCAGATGATCGACGCGTCCAATGCCCCTGCTCCGCAGGCCTCAGCTCCAGCGCCGAACGTGCTCCAGAAAATGGTTCAGCAAGCGGGCGGTCCAGTCGAGTTGGCAGCAATTCCTAACGTCCCGATAAATCTAAAGATCACCGAAGACAGCAAGGTCATTTACGAAACTATCGGCAAGCTGGCCGGGATCAATGTGCTGTTCGATCCTGACTACACTTCACGGCGGATAAAGGTCGAGCTGAATTCGGTTTCCCTCGAAGAAGCGCTGCAGATTGTCGCCTTGGAATCGAAAACGTTCTGGCGGCCCGTAACCCCGAATACCATTTTTGTAGCTGCAGATAATCCGGCGAAACGCAAGGAACTCGAGCAAAGCATCATCAAGACCTTTTACCTCTCCAATTTGTCTCAGCCCACCGAACTGCAAGACGTGGTGAATGCATTGCGGCAAATCCTCGAAATAGCGCGCATTCAGCCCTTGCCTTCCGAGGGTGCAATCGTCGTTCGCGGCAATCCGGACCAAATTGCGCTTGCTGGGAAACTGGTCGATGACCTCGACAGATCGAAGCCTGAGGTGGTGGTTGACGTAGCGGTCATGCAGATCAATAAGAACAAGTCGCGCACTTTGGGTATTAGTCCGCCCACCAGCGCTACGGTGCAATTGCAGCCTAATATCAACACTACGACCACGAACAATAACAACAACAACAATAACAACAATGGCTTTCCGAACAATGGCGCAAATGGAACCAATACTGGAAGCTCAATCAACCTGAATTCGTTGGCTAATCTGAACGCCACTGACTTCCAGGTAACCATCACCCCGGCAACCATCAGTGCTCTGTTTTCCGATAACAATACCAAGCTGATTCAGAACCCGCAGATCCGTGCTCTGGACGGACAAAAAGCTTCGCTCAAGATCGGTGAGCGCGTGCCGATCGCGTCGGGTTCGTTCCAGCCAGGCATTGGAGGTGTGGGTATCAACCCCCTGGTGAACACGCAGTTTCAATATCTCGATGTCGGTGTGAATGTTGACGTTACCCCAACGATCCACGCCAATGGCGACGTGACACTGAAAACCACAATGGACATTTCGTCGGTGACGAGCTTCCAGAACATTGGCGGCATTCAGCAACCCGTTATCGGACAAAGAAAAATCGAGCATGTGGTCCGTCTTCGTGAAGGCGAAGCCAACCTGATGGGCGGAATGCTTGAGGATTCGCAAACCAAAAATCTGACTGGAATCCCGGGATTGGCGCAGATTCCGCTGCTCAAATATATTTTCGGGCAAAGTACAGTGGAGCACTCGCAAACCGAGACTGTATTTGTCCTAATTCCGCACATCGTTCGACGCCAGGTGCTGACCACAACTAATCAGGCAGCTATCGATGTAGGCACCGCGAGCGCGATTGGGCTGCGGCGCGTGAGCCCCTCCGCTTCTGCGGTGACCACCACGTCTTCGCCTGCGACTGGACCATCCTCCGGTGCGGGCTCCGTAAATGTACCCCAACCTGCGCCTGCGACCTCATCTATGCCTACGCCCCAGCTGATGGAGCGTTCGGCGACCTTCACCTTCGATCCGGCTAGCTCCGTGCAGCATGTGGGATCCACTTTCACAGTGAATGTATTACTGAGCGGGGGCCAAAATATTTTTCAGGTTCCGATGCAGATTTCTTACGATCCTAAGCTTTTACAGGTCGCCAACGTTTCAAACGGCAGCTTCTTGTCGCAAGATGGGCAAATCGTAACCGTCACCCATCGCGAGGACGACGGGACCATGCAGGTGACGGCCACGCGTCCACCGGGTTCCCCAGGGATATCTGGCCAGGGAGCTGTGGTTACTTTGACCTTTGTGGCGAAGGCTCCGGGTCAGGCTTCGCTGACCATCGCAAAGGGCGGAGCTCGTGATCCGGCGATGCAGGCGCTCCCAGTGAATGGGGCTAGCGCGGCAGTTACAATTCAATAAAGCGCTATTGGTTTCTTGCCCTTAGCTTTCGGCGATTGTGGAGAAGCGGGGTCTCTCCCCTCCGAGCTGAAGCTGGTCGCGGGCAACGAAGATTTCATGCAAATTTCAGGATTCAAAGCGTTCCCCAAAGAGATGCGTAATGCGAACAGGCAACGCGGCCTGACCATGATCGAATT
>QHZX01000543.1 GCA_003224835.1 Acidobacteriota bacterium
GGGCGCGAGATCGTGAGCGCGGCGGAGCAGCGGCAGCGCTGCGCTGAACTGGCCCTTCTGGTGGGAGTCGAACGCTTGCTGCACCAAAGCTCTTAGCGCATCTTCGTCAGCCCCACTATGGACGCAGCCAATGATAGCGATGACCGCGAGAATGCCCAGCCATCGGCACATTTCCCATCCGAACCACCGCATGAACACCCCGATCGGTCAGGATACGATGCGGCCAGCATACTGACAAACCCCCTTTAATCCCGGGTAGCTGAATTTGCGAAGGAATGTCGGATAAACATTCAGCTGGAACCAGCTTATGAAGTATTCTGCATGTTTTGCCGTCATGGAGCCGACACTATGAGATCCGCTTTCCTTGCTCTCTTTCTGACGATCGTATCCCCGGCATTCGCGCAGAAGACTCTGCCCGAATTGAAGGACGGAACTATCATCGATGAGAAGGCAGAGTTTCGGCACGACGGACCATTGCTGATTTCAGGGCGCGTAACACTGAAAGGCATCTCGCTCGATCTCCGTGGGCCGATTACTGTCGCCTCCGGATCCGACCTCGAACTCGAAAACGTGCATATCAAAGTCTCTGACCCGCCAGCTTCGCCAAACGGGACGAGCAATCTCCGCTGCGCGGGCCCGGCAAAGATCAGCATTCACAACTCGACTATGACCGCCGAAGGGAGCGCGCACCCAATCTGGTGGTTAAAGGGCAATTTTTCGGTGGATGGTTTCCAAACCAAAAACTCGGAATTCCACCTGGATCATGCGGAGGCAACGCTTGAGAACTTCGCGATTTTTGAGCTAGAAATTTCGCACGCCAGCCACGCAGTAGCCCGTCATTTGCAGTTAGTATTTCTTTCCACGCACACTGGCGATGACGACAAACTCGAGTTCTCGGATATTCCTGCTGACCATCCATTTTCTAGAAAACTGCAGATGGGATCGCTCGCTAGCGC
>QHZX01000331.1 GCA_003224835.1 Acidobacteriota bacterium
CCAGATGCGGTCAGCTATAGCCCATGTACAAACGCTGGAAGACGGCGATTCAGAGGATGTCGAGTCTCGGAACAACGATTCGCGTGACAACGAGCCGCGGAAATAGGCAGCACGACGGGGAAGGCACGAGTTTATTGGTGCGCCATATGCGCTTTTGACTTCTCGGGGAGCAAATCCCGCGACGAATCACTCATACCTCAACGCCTCCGCGGGCAAAATTCTTGACGCCGACCACGAAGGATAAATCGTCGCCACCAGCGAAGTAGCCACCGCAACAAACGCCACCAGAACCCCATCCATGATTCGCGGCGCGAACGGCACGTAGTCGATCGAGTAAACCTCCGGGGCTAGTGCAAACGTGTGGTAATGTCCGCCCATCCAGGAAAGCACGTATCCCAGCACCAGACCAAGCGCAGTTCCCACGACGCCAATTAACGCTCCCTGCGCGATGAAAATCTTCCGAACCTGCGCTTTCTTAGTTCCCATGGACATCAGCACCGCTATGTCACGAGTTTTCTCCATGACCATCATCGTCAATGAGATCAAAATGTTGAGCGCGGCGACAAAAACGATGAGCCCAACCGTGATGAACGTGACGAGTCGCTCCAGTTTCAATGCATGGAACAGAGGTTTATTCTGTTCCATCCAATTCGTGGTCATGAAGCCAGGCCCCGAGGCCTGCTCGAGCTCCTGTCCAACCTGTGCAGCTTTGTAGATATCGTCAATTTTGAATTCAATGATCTGGATGACATCGCCCAACGCGAACAAATGTTGCGCGTCCGAAAGACGGGTGAAGGCCCACGAAGAATCGTAGTCATAAAACCCCGAATCAAAAATTCCGGCCACCCGAAAGCGCACGTACTTCGGAATCATGCCGAACGGCGTCAGTTCTCCCTGGGGGCTGGTGACCAGCACGGTCGATCCCACCTTCGCGCCCAGCTCATTCGCCAATTCTGTTCCAAGGATGATCGGCGGCATCGCGGCCCGCCGCCGCTGCACCGCTTCGAGGGAATCCGCATCATGTTGTGGGGTGCGGCCGTTGGCCGCCGAAGTTGGGCTCGTCGCCTCCTCGTCCAGCGCCTGCACCGATCCTTGCTTCACGGTATCGAGTAGGTCGCTTACCTTCCGCTCATCCCGCGGAATAATCCCCTTCAGCACCGCCCCACGCGCATTCGACCCAATGGAAATCAGGACTTGTTCGTAAATATCCGGGGCGGCAGCAATCACATGCGGCTGCTTATGCAATCGTTCCATCAGCGAACGCCAGTCGCGGATTCCGTCGCCCATCGTTCGCAAGAGGTTCACGTGCGAAGTTGAGCCGAGAAGCCGGTCCTGCAAATCCTGCCGGAATCCGTTGTTGATGGCTAGCGCAATGACCAATGAAGCGACACCGGCGGCAACTCCGGCAATCGAGATTCCGGTAATCACGCCAATGACGGCCTGCTTACGTTTTGCGCGAAGATAGCGAGACGCGATGAAAAGTTCGAAGCGCATGAAAGAAGCACTTACCACTCAGCATTCAGCGCTCAGTTAAACACAATGGAGATCAGCATAGCCGTCCATAGCCAAAATCATGCCTGATTCAGCCACGCGCATGCCGGACTGTCCGCATTCCGCCATCTCGATTTCACGCTCTATCAGCTAGAACGGTTTTTCGTGGTTGCGGGCCTGGAGATTCTTTCCGTCGCGGTCGGATGGCAGGTTTATGAGATCACCCGCCGTCCCCTCGATTTGGGCTACGTGGGCCTGGCGCAATTCCTCCCCAACGTTTTCCTGTTCCTGCTCGCCGGACATGCCGCCGACCGCTTTAGCCGCAAAGGCATTCTCTTGTTGTGCAATTTGGCGTTTGCGCTTTGTTGCGCCCTGCTGATCGTGATCACCGTGCGCGGTCCGCACAATGTGAAGCCGATTTACGCCGTGCTGGTTCTGCTCGGAATCGTGCGCTCTTTCAATAGTCCAGCTGGACGCGCGCTGCTGCCGCTGCTGGTCCCTGCCGAAGTTTTTCCCAACGCTGTCGCCTGGAACGCGACGATGTTTCAATCAGCGACCATTCTCGGTCCGGCACTGGGCGGCCTTCTTTACGCCGTATTTGGTGGGCCGGCAGGCGTGTACGGCGTCTCGGTGATCGCCTGCTTTATTGCCACCGTGGCGTTGGTACGAATGCGTGTGCGCACAATTGTTCGCGCGAAAGAGGAGTTTACGGTGCGCACAGTGTTGGCCGGTTTGCATTACATCTGGACGCACAAGCTCATCCTTGGAGCAATCTCACTGGATTTGTTCGCCGTCCTGCTGGGCGGCGCCGTGGCTCTGCTCCCGGTGTACGCGCGGGAGATTTTGCGCACCGGTCCATGGGGTCTGGGACTTTTGCGCGCCGCGCCGGGAGTAGGCGCAGCGGTGATGGCAATATTGCTCGCCTATCGGCCACTCCGGCAACGAGTCGGCAAGATCATGCTGTTTTGCGTCGCGGGCTTTGGGCTCTTCACGATCATTTTCGGCATTTCACACAGCTTGATCTTGTCGTTGATCTCGCTGGTGCTGGTCGGGGCTTCAGACATGGTCAGCGTCGTCGTCCGCGGAACTCTGGTTCAGATCGCGACTCCAGACGCAGTCCGCGGTCGCGTGAATGCCGTCGACATGATCTTTATCGGCGCGTCCAACGAACTGGGCGAATTTGAATCCGGCGTGACCGCGCATTTGTTTGGCACTATCCCGGCTGTGATTCTAGGCGGCGCCGGGACATTGATCGTGGTTGGGCTGTGGGCGTGGCTGTTCCCGGACCTGAGAAACGCGAATCAACTAACGCTAGTGCAGGAACAACCTTCTGACGCCATTTCGGACGCTCAGAGAGCCTAATCGCGATTTCCGGACGACATGAACCGAGAATTTTCAACCCTTTCCCAATGCCTTTCAGGCGCGAGGAACCTGGTATTCATTCGCAGCAGAAACCGTTCTGTAGTTCCGCCTATTGAGGATCACGAAAAGTACAATTTGAGCGATCAATCCTGCGCAGCTGTCGAGGATCACGTCACGAATGGTGCCAGTCCGCGACGTCAAAAAAGTTTGATGCCACTCATCGAGCGTCGCCGCAAGTGCGGTACCTAGAACCCCGAGCGTCGCCCATTGCAAGCACCATAACGTGCTGAGCCGGGGAAAGCTGGCACGCCAGGAGCGAAACAGAAGAACACTGAGCGTGAAATAGCCAACAAAATGTCCGGTTTTGCGAAGCACAACGTGCCAGGCTGCGAACCGCGTCGCGTCCATGTGGAAAAGAAAATGAAAGATGGGATAGAGAATCCGGCCCGTGTGCTCCGACGAACCGAAATTCGTGGATTCCGTGACAATGACCGCCAGCCAGATAACTGACGGGAGCCACACTCTCAGAATTCGCTTCGCGGATGAAGTCAATTGCCGTCGCTTTTTTTCTTTCCTAAACTGTTGACCTAAACTCTTGACCTAAACTCTTAACCGATGTCATTCCGAGGACCTTCAGGTCCGAGGAACCTGCTTTTTTTTTAATCAAAACAGGTTCCTCACGCCTGAAGGCATTCGGAATGACAGCACTAAGATTCATCTACTATTTGCCCGGCACAACCATCTTCGCCGAATTCATGTTGTCGTAATGATCGTAGCCCCGGACCACTACCACGTGCTCCTGCCCGGACTGCTCCTCCGGAATCGGCAACACGAAGTCATAGTTCTCCGTCTTCGCGTCCGAGAGCTGGCCTACGGGTTCAACGAAGTGCCACTCGCCGGCATCCAGCGAATACTCGGCGCGCTTGATCGTCGAAAAACTATCCGCTGCGCGGAATTGCACGTGGATTTTGCCGCCCTGAACTGAAGCCTTCAAGTCCTGAATCTGCGGAGGCGTGGTATCGACCTCAAAGCGGTCGCTCTCCCTTTCCGACGAAAGCGCTTCGCCGGGCGAATGTGAGGGAGAATCGGCAGCGATCACCTTCATTGTGTAACCACCATCGGGCAGCAGGGCAGCATCGAACGAATAAAATTTCTCGCTAAGATTATCTTTCAGCAGCAGCCAGCGGGTCTGGCCCTCGCCCCGGTAATAAACCGAATACACCATCTGATCGTCATTCTGGTCGCGTGCAGTCCACTTCACGCCTATCGAATCGGAATCGTGAATCGGGCTGGGCTGCGGATCGAACCGCTGACCGGCTTGCAGACCCGCTGGCCGAGGCGCCGGCTGGTACCGAACTCCCGGCGTGACCACCACGTCATCAAATTCCGGCGAAACGTTCTTCTGCAGATAATTTACAGTGACGTTATCCACTCTCGGCGCCTTGTCCCCGGGATGCAGGATCGCTTTCCACTGAACGAAACGCGCCGGCGGCACGGTTATTTCCGCGTTCTTCTGCAGATCGACACGCGTCCACGTGCTCCAGTTTCGATCAGGATTGTCGACGTTGCCGCTACGCGCAAACAGCTCAACGTTGCCGACTCCGCGAAATTGCGCGCGTCCCCACTTTGAGAAAACCTGGGTATCGAATACGTCGCTTTCGTAGCTGCCTTCGGCATCTGGCGCGCTGCTCAGCAGAAAGATTTTGCCCAGGTTGCTGGTCGAGGCATAGAGTCCGCCATTCGGTGCTTTTGCAAAAGCCGTAACCTGACTGGCTTCCGCTTTCACCAACTCGGTGTAGTCTTCACGGCCGCTGATTTCGAAGACGTCTCCCCGGTTTCCGGTTCCGGCCAGCAGATGTCCTTGCGAGTCGAACGCGAGTGCGTATACCAGATCGTCGCGCGAGTTCCACATCAGCGACGGAGAACCGTCGGGCGCAATTTTGTAAATCCCGGAGCCTCCCGGAACTGTCGCGTTCGAACTATTTAACGTGACCGCGGACTCCGCAGGGCCTCCATTGGCCGTTGCGGCTGCGGCGGGGGCTGCTGAATCCGGTGATTTGGCGGGAGCCGGCGGGATCGCTATCGTGACATTGGATGGGCCACCGCCGCGCTTTTCACCAGCAGCGGCCGCGTAAATATTCCCTGCTTTATCGATGGCCAGACTCGTGATCTCACGTTTGGGAGCGCTGTAAAGAACGAAGCCGTCGCCCTTCGGCGTAATACGATAAATCAGGCCGCTGCCGTCAGATCCGGCGATCAGGTTGCCTTGGGCATCAAAAGCTAGAACTCGGATGTGAGGCTCGTCGCTCTTAAAGAAAAGAGAGTGGTCCCCATTCGGCGTCACTCGAAAAATCTGGCCGTGGTCTCCGGTTGCAACGTACACATTGCCGGCCTCATCGAGCGCCAGGCTCCAAATGTATTTTGTCCCGGGATCAAACAAGACGGAAGACTTCCACCCATTCGTCGCGTTGTCAGTGTCGACCTTGGTTTTATCGCCTGGCTTTGCTGACGGATCATCTTTCGTTTTAGCGCGACTGGTTTCCTTTGCCGCGGTAGCCGTGACACCAGGCTCGATCTTATAAACCTTGCCATCAGGATTCGTCGCCGCGTAGATCGTGCCATCCTTGCCGACGATCAACGCTTGTACCTGAAGTTCCTGTGGCTCAAAAATCGCGACGGGCTTGCCTCCCGCGAGGATGCGATAAACCCGCGCGGGTGCGCCGGTTGCGGCATAGATCTCACCGTGCGGTCCGATTGCGGTTGCCCATATGGCGCTCGAAGGCGTACTCGCCACCATTTTGAAAGCTGGTGCCAACTGCAGGAAGCCGTCACTCGAGATGGCGACCCCGTGCGCGGTGCCTTTTAGGAAATCTTCGTACTTTGATTGTTCCCAGGTGCGAGTCCCTTCCGCGAAAACAGCAGTGAGAGCGGAAAGAAAAAGGATGAGGAGGACTGCGGAATTACGAAGCAATATTGTGGCCTCTGGCGGAAAGAGAAATCGTTGAAACCAGAGTATCACGGAGAACGCTTGGGGCTGGGATGAGAACCGCGACTGGGACGCTTCGGCTGCGAGGCCGCAACCGAAGCGTTGTTCCTTACTTCTTGTCTGACATTTTCATTCCCATTTTCGCCATCGGTTTCGAGCCACCTACCGGAACCATGGCGTGCTCATACGGGGTCCCCGCCCACATCATATAAGGTTTCGTCGGGTCGGGATCCGCGGCTTCGGTGTAACCCAGACTCTTAGCGGGAGCGCCGGTAACCATAATATGAGGGCCGGTCACTACCCAGTGATTCTCAGCAGTCTTCTTGGTGGCCTTTGGGTCGGTGTTACTCGCGCCCTCATCGCCGGTCAACATATAGGAAATACCAAGCTTTTCGGGTGGTTTTTCGCCTTTCATCATGGCGCCGAAAAATTCCATGCTATTGCTGTCATTGCACATTTTGTCCGTGCCGACGACCATACAGGTGAAGCCATT
>QHZX01000544.1 GCA_003224835.1 Acidobacteriota bacterium
AATGCCGGGTGGGGCATGCCTATTCCCCAAGCGGGATGGCGGCAGCAAACGACGAAGATCTCGAGCGTTCCCTTTGGTATGCCTTGCGGGCGTTGGAGGAAAGCGCGGTGCTGCAGGAGCATCTGGCACAGACCGCCGCCGGGAGCAATCGGCAAAAAGCAGAGAAGCTATTCGTTCAGAAAGCGCAGGAGCGCAAACAGCACGCCGCGGTGTTGCGCGAGCTATTGGTCGGCTCCAGGCGGCGAGAAACCGAAGCCGAAGGTGACCTCAGCAAACAGCCGCTGGAACGAGTTGTTTAGAGCCGGAGATTTGCAGAGTCCAAGTGCTTACCAGGGCATCAGTGGGCCTCGACAGACGGCTTTACACTTGATAAAAAATTGACTTGTTTGTCCCCGTATCCCTAGTACTAAAATACCGGCATCAAAGGTAAAGAGGATCATCGGTGAGTATCGGTGGTCTTCAGAAACCAAGTCGAACTGCAGCGATCGAACTTGTTCGTCTGATCGCTGGGCGCTGCGGAGGCAGCGCGGCCATTTCACGTTGAGGTTCAAGTATGGCAGACGTTCTCAATCCTAACCGCCATGTTTTACATTCCTGGAAAGAGATCGCAGCTTACACGGGCCGTGGTGTGCGTACCATTCAACGCTATGAAGTGCACTTTGGGTTTCCCATCCATCGGCCTGCAGGATCACCGCGCAGTGCAGTGCTGGCTTTCTCTGACGAAATCGACCGCTGGCTGGCCAGCAGTCCAACGCGTCTCGTGCAACATTCCACCGGCGACAACGGGCATTTCTCTCATGATGCCACCACGTTGCACTTGGAGGGATTGTGCTCAAAGGCCACGCTTGGCAAGAACCGCGCGGAAGCGATGCTCAAGCGTGTTGAGCAAACCCGAGAATTGCTCGTTAAGCTGACGGAATCGGTGAGGCGCAGCCGAGCTCTGCGCACAGAGTGGCAACAGCGCGCCTGATTCAGTGCGAGGGCGGAATTGAGTAAACGCACGGGAGGAACACGCGCGTCTTTTTCGTATCTCTGAGACCTGAGACCATAGACCAATCCAGTAGCTTCTCAACCCACCTTCGAAGGCGCGAACCGCCGATTTATTAGCTTTTCACTTCGCTGTAACTGCGCATTCACACTCTACTCATATTCATAAGCTTCACTCAATTTCAAGCCGCGCAAACTGCATTCTCGTATCATCCATTGATTCTGCGGCGGCACAGAAGCCCTTAATTATTGAAGTACTCACATTTTTGAGGCGAAGGAGAAAGAATGAAAGCGTTGCTTCGAAGTTCGTTGATATGCCTGCTCTCAGTCCACTGCTCAGCAGTTGCAGGAACTTCGCGACATGCTTCGCTCCCAGCATCAGCAGATTCAGCAACTGCAGAATCAGCTTGCGGCACGCGATCAGCAGGTGCAACAGGCACAGCAGGCCGCAGCCGATGCTGGTGCAAAAGCGAACGATGCAGCATCAAAGGCCAGCGAGGCTCAATCTACCGTGGGTGATTCGAAGACGCAGGTTGCCACTTTGGCCGAGACCATGACTGCAGTGAAGGTCAACGATCAAAAGCTCGCGGAGACGATCCAAAGCGAGCAGAAGCGCGTCAATGAAGAGGTCTTGAACCCGAGCGCAATTCACTTTAAAGGGATAACCATCAGCCCAACAGGGAGCTTTCTTGAAGGGGCCACCGTGTGGCGTGACCGAGGCATGGGCGCAGATATCAACACGCAGCTCACCGGGGGTGCATGGAATGGCGCTCCCAACGCTCACTTGAGCGAGTTCAATGCTACCGGACGGCACTCGCGCATTGCGTTGCTGGCCGAAGGCAAGACTGGCAATTGGACCGGGAGAGGCTATTACGAAGCAGACTTCCTCGGCTCCGGCGTGACTTCGAATGACAATCAGAGCAACAGCTACCTACTCCGCCAGCGGCAAGTGTGGGCGCAAGCTGAATCAAGCAAGGGATGGGCGATCACTGGCGGACAAATGTGGAGCATGGTCACGGAATACCGAAGTGGTCTTGCGACGCGAACCGAGATTCAACCCCAAGTCCTCGACCCACAATACACCGCTGGATATAGCTGGGCGCGTCAGTATGGCATTCATATAACGAAGAACTTAGGGAAGAAAGTCTTTGTTGGTGCCGCAGTAGAAGAAGCCCAGACTCTGAACCTGGGTGGTGGCGCTGCCGGCACGTTTATCTATCAGCAGGCCGGCAACACTGGTGGCCTCTACAACAATGGCGGCAACACCGCTCAGCAGAACTACAGCTACAACTATCTGCCTGATTTCGTCGCCAAGGTCGCATTTGAGCCCGGCTATGGACACTATGAAGTCTTTGGCATCCTTCGCGGATTCCGTAATCGTGTCTATCCCAATGCTACTGCGGCCAATATTGGAACTGCGGCAAGCGGAGTGGGAGCTTTCAATTACACGACTCTGGCAGGAGGTATCGGGTTCAACTCGCGCTTCGCGCTGCTCCCCAAGAAGCTCGACTTAGGCTTCCACATTCTTGCGGGCGACGGGGTAGGCCGCTACGGGGATGCCACTCTGGCCGATGTGACTACCAGGGCCGACGGTACATTGGCTCCTATCCGCGGCGGTTCAGCTCTCGCAGGTTTGGAGCTCCACGCGACGCCCAAATTGGAGGTCTGGGCATACTACGGTGGCGATTACGCTGAACGCCAACTCTACAACGCTGCCGGCAGCCAGGGTTACGGC
>QHZX01000332.1 GCA_003224835.1 Acidobacteriota bacterium
TCCAAGTCCGGCAGAGAAGGAAATTTTTGAAATCCAATTTCGTATGCCTGGCGCGCTCGAGTTTCGTCTCCCATCAACATGTAGGTGTCTGCGATTCCGAACTGTGATGAGTAGAACTGCGGATTCATGCTGAGAGCAACGTGATAGTGGTCGATGGCGACGGTGTAGTGCCCTGCCATGCGCAGAATTTCCGCGTAGGAGTCCTGGGGATTCGGGTCGTTGGGCATCAGAGCTACGTA
>QHZX01000333.1 GCA_003224835.1 Acidobacteriota bacterium
TCTTTTGGCGAATGCAAGCTTTTGTTCGCTCATCTGCTCGGCAGGGTCGAGGCTGATCTGGGCCAGAATTTCGTGTCCCATGGCGAAGTCAGGATCGATCTTTAGGATCTTTTTCATGACCTCGATTGCCTGCGACTGTTCGACCTGATCGGAATCCAATATCCAAGCCTGATCGAGCAACCGGCGTATCTCGGTATTTTTGGCACTAATTGGGAAAGCGACCGGTTGGGGAGTTTGGGCTGGGATGGTGAGTGAGAGCGCCAGGCCGGCAACGATCAATAAGAAGACAGGTTTCATGGCCTAATTTCCTCGCAACAAATAGCCCTGCTCGACGGGCAGCTTGCCATCAATCTTGACCACCTTCACGCCTTTGGTGAGCGAATACAGGTCAACAATTCCAACTGCGCCGCGATTCGTAGCGACAAAACGAAGAACGGCTTCATCGGAGCCTGCGACGATAATCGAGGGCTTGTGTGCCTGAATGAAGGAGCGCGCCTGGGCAGGAGTCATGTTGAAGACTTTGCGCAGAACCAGCTCCATATCGACCGATGCCGGATCGCGGAGAACGATAATTACCGGCTTACCGTCAGTCCAGTTGCGAACTCGCGCGTTGAAAAGTCTTATCAGCTCGGCGGCACTCACATTGGTGGTCTGATTTGCGAGGTCAGTGACAACCGCCAACTGCTTTGCGTGGACCAGGCATGAGGTGACGATTATCCACAACAAGAACACGAGTGTGCGACGGCCGGGCATCGGTGCCCAATTGTGACTGGCGGGCGTAATCAGGTGAAAGATAACCGACGTAATGGGATCATTGCCCATTACGTAAGGAGGAAATCCAAACTTTGATGACACAGATTGCAGGGACCCGCTGAGGGGTAGAGGAAATCCACGATAGCCCGCGCTCCTGCGGCCTTACGGGTAAGTAGACAGCCGTTGGCACAAACTAGGTCTTACACATTAGAATAAAAATGCGATCAGGTTCCCTTCCCGTTTAAAGTGAAAAATCCTGCATCGAATGACCAATGGGCGCAATCCAACCAAAAGTAAGTGAACCGGTCAGTGATGAGCTGGTTCTAGTCGGGCGAGCGAAAGCCGGTGATGTCGGGGCTTTCGAAGAATTGGTCCGACGGTATGATCGCAACGTTTTTCGCATCGCGCAGCATATTACGCAGAATCGCGAGGACGCAGAAGACGTTGTTCAGGACGCTTTTTTAAAGGCGTACAACAATCTCGCGCAGTTCCAGGGACAGTCGAAGTTTTACACCTGGCTGGTGCGGATTGCGGTCAATGAAGCGCTGATGAAGTTGAGGCGGCGCCGTCCAGAGCGCACGATTTCGCTGGATGAAGAAGTGAAGACGGAAGACGATTCGGTACCTCGAGAGGTTGCCGATTGGTCGCCGAATCCGGAGCAGCAGTATACGCAAGCTGAGTTGCGCGACATCTTAGATCGCACGATTCACGGCTTGCCGGCAACGTTCCGAACCGTGTTTGTGCTGCGGGATGTTGAAGGTCTTTCGACCGAAGAAACAGCCGAGGCGCTGGACTTGAGCGTTCCTGCTGTGAAGTCGAGATTATTGCGGGCACGTTTGCAGTTGCGTGAGCGACTGAATAAATATTTTCGAAGGAGAGACAGGTCGAATGAATTGCAAGCGAAACCTAGCAGTGGAGATGGCACACGGTGAAATGCTCTGAGTTTCTCCACGAACTGACTGATTACCTGGATGGCGTTATCGACGCCAATACAAAGGCAGAACTAGACGAGCATCTGGCTTGGTGCCATAACTGCTACGTGGTCTGCGATACAACCAAGAAGACCATCGAAATCTACCGCGATTCGAAACTCTACGAACTTCCTGAAGACCTTGAGACTAAGCTGCGGACGGCTATCGCCAGCCGGTGCAAATCCCATAAGAAGACTGGACCTGAGGGCTCGGCGCGATAACTCTACCAGTCGCAGAAATCCTTTCAATTCCCAGAGTTGCGCAACACAATAATATTGCAGCGTCTTCAACGAACCCTTTTCAGAGAAGCTGAATCTAAGTAGCTGAATGCCACTTCGTCAGGCTTCCCAGCCTTTGGGGCATTCTGTGGAGGTAGAGAGATGTTTTCTCGGGTTGTAGACGCCCTTTTCGGCTGCTGGCACCAGCACTATAGTTTTCCCATCACCATCAAGAAAGGCAAGCGTAGCCGGGCCTCATTCGCGACCGGCACCTACGTTGTGTGTCTCGATTGCGGCAAAGAATTGCCGTACGATTGGAAGCAGATGAAAATCGTTCACGCAACGGTCGAGCGCTCGCCAGTCAGATCTCTGGCTACTAAAGAAGCTGCTTAAGATTCTCCTGGCGGTAAAAGAGAAAGGCGGGTTCGGGCCCGCCTTTCTTTTCGGTGCTGCTGAATTTGTGATTAGTTGTTGTCCTCGGGACGGCGCTTCAAAGTTGGACGACCGTCGTCAGAAGTCTTGTCATCCGTTCCGTTCTTGTCTGTACTCGACGCGCGCCGCAACGAAGGCTTCTTGCCATCCTTCTCATCGTTCAGCTTGTGGCGGTTCTCAATTGCGGCAAGCCGTGATTTAACCTCATCGAACTCTGAGGTCGTCACCACATATTCGGCTTTCGCAGGCAGTATCTTGGCAATCTCCGCCTGTGAAGCCTGAATACGGTCAGGCGTCTGGGGATGCGTTTCGAAGGCTTTCGAGATCGTGCCCGGCTTCTTCTTCTCCTGCGCCTGGACTTTTTCGAAGAAAGAGATAAAGGCCTGAGGATCGTACCCAGCCTTGTACATATACTGCACCCCGAGATAATCAGCCTGGGCTTCAAAGCCTCGCGAGAACTTCAGAAAGGTCAACGGAACAGCGAGACCGGCGCCTTCATAGGCCGCGTAGCCGATCGGACCACCCATGAAAATGAGGGGAATAGTCATCATCTGCATGAGGTTGGCGCGGGTGTTTTCGCGAGCGGCGTGGCACGCCGCGACGTGACCAATTTCGTGCGCCATAACGCCCGCGAGCTCGGCTTCTTCGTCAGCGGCGAGGATCAGGCCAGAATTCACGTAAAAGAAACCACCTGGCAAAGCGAAGGCGTTGATATCGTCAGAGTCAATAACCTTGATCGTAAACGGCACTTGCGAATCGGAATTACGAACTATGTTCTGTCCCAGGCGATTGATGTACTCGGAAACAACAGGATCATTGATGATCTTGGACTGGGTTTCTACCTGCATCGAGACCTGCTTGCCAAGAGCAATCTGCCTTTCAAGGCTGTACCAGTTGCCCATGCCGCGAGCGCAGCCGACGTTACGGTTGCCAATCGCGTCAATGTCGTTTATTCCGCCATCGTGAGCAGCTTTGGTTGCCGATGGCTGGGTCGAAGCCGCAGTTTTGGACGCGGGTTGCGTGGACTGGTTTGAATTCTTGTCGGCAGCAAACGAGGACCCGGCAAGGCAAACGGCTAATGCGAAAGCCGTGGTAAGTGACAGTAAATTTTTCATAAGCATCTCCGGATCCGCCCAAGCGTCTGACCCTTAATCATGATTATAGTCCCGGGTGCGAAGGAATCAGGCACGCGAAATCCCGGGATCCGCCTTATAGGTTGGACGCGGCTTCTGTCTGCAAAGTTACCCGGCTAATCCGAGATGTGACACTTTCGCCGTTAATCTATGCCGTTTAGCACCGTCAATTTGCAAAAGCTCTGGTAATACGAGAACATACCCGTTTGCCTAAAACTTCTTGCTTTCATAAGGATGATGCCCTAAATGGCTGCACGCCAAAAGACTGTTCAGAACAGAACTAACTCTACCGAAATCCAGCCCGCAAAAGGCAAACTGGGAGTAATGATCCCCGGCATGGGGGCCGTGGCTACGACGTTTGTGGCTGGCGTAGAGGCCATCCGTAAGAAATTGGCTAGTCCCATCGGTTCCCTGACCCAGATGGGGACAATTCGGTTGGGCAAACGCACTGACGGACGCTCCCCGTTAGTTAAAGAATTTGTGCCACTGGCCGCGCTCCCGGACCTGGTTTTCACTGGCTGGGACCCATTCGATGACGACATGTACACCGCTGCGCGTAAGGCCGGC
>QHZX01000185.1 GCA_003224835.1 Acidobacteriota bacterium
AGCCATGCCCACTTCCCTGCCCCGAAGTTCCAGCAACCCCCAGCCCGCCGGTAATTCGTCAGCACGAATGATGCCTGCAGGCGCAAGATAGAAACGCTCGCATCCCATGGCGATTGCTGGCTTCGCACGAAATGGCTTTTCTTTGTCAGCAAGAAAATCTCCGCGTGAGATCTTGCACTCGACTACAACAGAATGGCAGCCACGCTTCCAGCCGATGGCGTCAGGAGTCTCGCCGCTGGCACAACATTGTTCGGAAAGCACAACGCTGCAACCATACCGGCGCAACCACGCCACCGCTTTTTCCACGAGCTTGGGATGAGTCATGCAAGTAGGTTCGCCTGACAATGGTCGCGAGAGAAGTAACTGAGAAGTGACTGGCAAAGCCCGTCAGCACGAGTGATGTGGCAGACTGATGAGTTGGGCTGTTGCAGGCTGACTGATCCGAATGAACGTGCTCGAATTCACCTTCCTGGTCTGGACCGGTTCGCTGGTTGCGGGCTTTCTTGGTTCGCTAACCGGATTGGGCGGCGGCGTGGTGCTGGTTCCGCTGCTCACGATTTTCTTTCACGTGGATTTGCGCTACGCCATTGGGGCGTCACTGGTCTCGGTGATCGCGACTTCATCGGGATCGGCGGCCGCATATGTGAAAGAAGGCTTCTCGAACGTCCGCATTGGAATGTTTCTGGAGATTGCGACGACGTTTGGCGCGCTGTTCGGGGCGTATTTGACCGCAAAAGTTCCGCCAAATGCGATCGCAATTATTTTTGGGACGGTGCTGATGTATTCGGCCTTCGTATCGCGCCGCACGCGGCCGAGGACGAATGTTGAGCAACCGCCAGACCAATTAGCCACGAAGCTGAAGATGAATGGCACGTTTCCGGATACGAGCGGAGTGCGGAGTTACAACGTTTATCGAGTACCTGCCGGCTTTGGGGTCATGTCGATTGCAGGAGCGCTCTCGGGCTTGCTGGGAATAGGTTCGGGCGCACGACAAGCAATTTCATGATCGGAGTCACGGCGGCGGCGAGCGCGGGAGTGTACTTGAGCCGAGGATACATCGATGCGGCACTGGCAATGCCAGTTATGCTTGGGGTTCTAATTGGATCGTTGATGGGAACACGAGTACTGGTCAAGACACAGACCAGACTATTGCGGCAGGTATTCAGCGGCGTGATCGTGCTGCTGGGCATAGAGATGATGTTGAAGGGATTGACCGGGGGATTGCGATGAAGCCCCTGAACGACGAGCGGGTCGAAAGCCTGATTGCAAATCTGTTGCGCGCAGGTGTGTTGATTTCGGCTCTGGTAGTGATTGGCGGAGGGGTGACGTATCTTGGGCACAACCCATGGGCGCATGTGGACTATCGCACGTTTCACGGCGAGCCTGGCAATTTGAAATCAGCTCACGGCATTGTCCGAACTGCATTGTCCGGTGACCCCCGCGGGATTATGCAACTGGGTTTATTGCTGCTGATTGCCACGCCCATTGTTCGGGTATTACTTTCCACGTTGATCTTCGCTATGGAAAAAGACCTGATGTATTTGGGCTTCACTCTGATCGTGCTGGCGGTTCTCTTGTATAGCTTATTTGGCTCGTTTTTGATTGCCTAGTGTTCGGCGGGCGAGGCATCGACGCCATTTCATAAAGCCCTGGAGGTTACACACATCGCAGGGTAATCAGAGTTACTTCCGGGACGCAGTTGATGCGGATGGGTGCGCGGATGGTGCCAATGCCGATGTTCGTATAGAGGACCGTCTTTTCAATTTTATAGAGGCCGCGTGGATATCTTCTAGCCAGAGGCGGCAGCCACGGCGCCCCGATCCCGGGAATCCAGATTTGTCCTCCATGCGAATGCCCTGAGAGTTGAAGATCAACCGGAGTGAGGGCTGCCTCATCGGCGAAATCGGGTTCGTGGGCCAGCAGAATGATATTTTCCCCGGAGGGAATTTTCTGAATGGCTGCGCCGAGATCCGGTTCGCCCTCGAGTGCGTCATCAATTCCCGCTAGCCAGAAACGCTTCTGTCCCCTTTCAATCGGCACACAAGAATTCTTCAGCACAGTAATCCGGTGCTGCTGAAGCGCACTGGTCACTGCTGCAGGATTTGCGTAAGCATCGTGGTTACCGAGAACGGCGAAGACTCCGCTCGGCGCTCGCAGGTGTTGCAGTAGCTCGGCGCAAGGTGCCGCGGTTTTTGCCGCCTGGCGAGACGCATGGTGTTTCAGGTTCACCAGAGGAGCGGTTACGAAATCGCCGGTGAGAACAACCAGGTCGGGGCCAAGACTGTTTACCAGTTCCACCGAGCGGCGAATGGGAACGGCCGAAAAGTGTTCTTCATAATGAAAATCGCTGAGTTGAGCGATGGTGAATCCGTCAAACTCATGCGGCAGACGTCGTAACGGGATTTCGATTCTTTTGAGTTGAAGCCGGTAGGACTCGAGATAGCCATCACAGCCCACTCCTGCGGCGCCGGCCAGAGCTGCAGCCCCGGTGTAGAGGAATTGTCTTCTAGTGGGCAAGGATTCAGTCGGGGAACGGTCGTGGCTAATCCAATTCTAACGGACATGAGCGACAAATTTTTGCAAACGCGGGAGGTAGATCCTTAGATAGAACATGTAGGCAACAACCGCAACATTGATTAACAATATGCCCGCATGAAGAAGGCTTACTCTGTGCGCCAGTTTTACGACCTCGAACGGAATGTACATAGCGCCTGACACTAGTGCAAGCCATTCGGCCCAGGGCCTTGCTCTCCACAAACCCACGGCTTCGGCAAATCGAAGGCCGGAATAGATGCAAGCGACCAGAATGACCCACCACATGCTGGCATTGCCCAGAAAATCGGCAGAGCGCAGCAGCATTTGAGCGAAGTGGTGATCTGGACTGATGTGAAGAAACTCGAGGAAGGCGTCGACCACGTCGCTCGGGTCGACCCAGTACAGACTGATGGCTGCAGCCAAAGCAGCCAAGCCTTTGGCGAACTCCATTAACGCTACTGTGCGGAGAGCGTGAAGGCGCCGGTGGTGCCCCGCGCGCATAACCACGAGTTCGGTGTTAGAGCCAGCGTGCATCTGCAAATGAAATGGTTTGGATGGTGAATTCAGTGTAAACGCTCAGCCAAGGGGCTCGTCAGGTGACTGGACCCGAGAGACTGGATCGGGCGCTGGCCCGCAACTCGTCTACGATCTCGTGGGCGGCTTTGATGGCTTCTTTGTGCTGATTCACGTCAAACGAAATTGCGCCCACACGGGCATGACCTCCACCGCCATAACGCTCGCAGACTTTCGCGAGGTTCACAATAGGCGGGCTGGGCGCCCAAGGGTTCGACCCCACAGAGACTTTCACTCTAAAGCTGCTCTTGCTCAGTCCAACACTGTAGATGGACTCAGGGTTCAAGTAATAAGGAACGAACTTGTTGTAGCCCTCGAGATCGTGATCGGTAATGTCAAAGAACAGTGTGTGATCACGGGACTCGATCCGCGACTTCAAAACTTCAAGGGAGTTGCGGTGCCGTTCCAGCAGAGGCGGTAGGAGTGGAGCCACGAACGGCGCACGGACGACTTCGGCGAGCGGCTTGGTCGCGAGCAGCGGAATCAGGCGAGGAATGAACTCGTGATCCTGAGTGGACTCAATCACCATGGTGAGCTGCATGGCCGGCTCTTTCATTTCGACCGCGGTCTTCGCATCTTTGTACAACGCGCCGTCGATGATATCGGTCCAATGCACCAATTCGGCAACCGATGCAGGGTTGAAGCCAAAGCGCTGCTCGGCGATGGTGGCGATGAAGCTGGTGCAGGACTTGAAATCAGGATCGTAGAACTTGCGGGTGCTCTGATCCTGTTCGAAATGAGCGGCGTCCTCCGGTGACAAAAACGCGCTCTGATGATGGTCGAACCACCAAGTGATCTTGCGAGAGCTGGAGTATTTGAAATCGACGATGGCATTCTCATTGCCGTCGAAATCAGCCTCATTGAAGAGTGAGCCAGCGCGGTGGAGCAGCCCGGAGAAAACGAATTCAACGTCGTTGCGGATGCGTTCAGCGTAGAAGCGCGAAAAAAGCGCGGCCGAAGACGCGCCGTCGAAACATCGATCGTGATAGAAAACCTTAACTTTCAAGAACTCCCCTTTTCACCCGACCGGCCCTGAGCTAAGTTTTGAGGCGCAAGGCAAAGCAAATAGGAATGCCATCCCGGAGGGGGGTGTGTCAAGCGGCGGGTGTACACCGCAGGCTAAGTCCCAAAGAATCAGCGAACCTCTTGCTTTGATGCAAGCTCGGTAGCCAAAGGGCCGATCAGCGGTAGCTCGTAATGTTGACCCTGTGCGGCCTTCACCACCAAGACGATCCAAAGAATGAAAACGCCCAAGGTGCCGATTCCCAGGGAAAGCCAGGCAAGGAGAAATCCAACGAGCGGCAGAATTGAAAAGACCACGAATAACAATCTGAGAGCCAGTCCCAGGAGCGCGGATGAAACGGAAAATAAAATAGATTGCCACGCATGGAAGCGGACAAAGCGGTCTCCCCGCAGCGCAGGAATAACCAGAAGGATGATGGCTGGGATCAGTCCGACATAGGCCAGCACGGCCAGCAACTTCTGGCGGGAATCGATGGTGTCAAGTTCCAGCGCAACTGCCTGGCCACAAGCTGGGCAGAATGAGCTGACATCGGGCATGGGAGCGTCACAGTTCGAGCAGATCATGTTCGGTCTTTAGAGATCATACTGGGCGATTGCGGCTCCGGCCAAATTGATGATGCGAACCGGAGAGTTTCGTCGACGAGTTGATGCGCAATTGGAACGTGAAATTGTCAATTCCGAAACCAACAGCCTACAATCGAAAATCCCCCATGAAAGCTGACACGCTCTCCCCGCTCGCATCGTCACGCTCGCGATTCAAAGTGTGGCGGATCGCCGCTATCTCACTGCTGATTTTACTGTTGGTTGCGGGCCTGGTTTTGCTGCGGCTCTTCACAATCGCGCGCTCAGCGCTTCCTGAAATCGACGGCACGATCGCGGTGGAAGGGTTATCGGCGCCGATTAGGGTGACCCGCGATGGTCATGGCGTGCCGACAATTGATGCGAACACCATGGATGACCTTTTCTTCGCTCAGGGTTATGTGACCGCGCAGGATCGGATGTTTCAGATGGACCTGATGCGGCGCGCTGCGGAAGGCGATCGAATTCTAGGGATCAGGGCGACGGCTGAAAAAGGAGCCGCGAATGCTACTCCGGATGATCGGCAACGGTTCGAAGCTTATGCACGTGGTGTAAACGCATACATCAAATCTCATCGCGATCGCCTGCCAGTCGAATTTAGGATTCTGCACTACTCGCCCAAACCGTGGACATTCCAGGATTCGCTGGCAATCGGCTATCAGATGATTGAGACGCTGAGCACGAGTCCAAAAGCGGCGCTGACGCGAGAAAAAATCCTGGCCCAACTCGGCCCGGAATTGACGGCTGATCTCTATGTGAACAGCTCGTGGCGAGACCATCCGCCCACTATGGAAAGCCATTTCGGGGACAGCACTCCAACAGATCATGAGCCCGCAGTGCCGAAGTCCTCGGCTGCATTGTCGGACGCGACTCCTGAATTGATGCAGCCGTTTCTGGAAGATTTTATGCGCGACCAGCCGGCGCCAATGGGCTCCAACAACTGGGTTGTGTCAGGCGCACACACTACGACGGGCAAGCCGCTGCTGTCGAATGATATGCACCTGGGTCATCAGATTCCTAATCTGTGGTACGAAGCGCATTTGCACTCGGGAGATTTCGACGTAGTGGGGGTTACGCTTCCCGGCGACCCATACGTGCTTGTGGGACACAACCGCAGGATCGCGTGGGGATGCACCAACGTCGGGCCCACAGTTGAAGATGCCTACGTCGAAACTTTTAATTCGCAAGGGCAATATCTGACGCCCTCAGGCTGGAAATCACCGGAAATGCGCCGAGAAATAATTCACGTGAAAGGCAAGCCGGATGTGACTTTGGATGTGCAGGTCACCCGGCATGGCCCAATTGTTACTGAACTTTCACCTGGAGAAACGCGGAAGATCGCGCTTCGGTGGACGCTCTATGACGAACCGCGCAATCCATTTTTTCACGTAGATTCGGCGCAGGATTGGCAGCAGTTTCGCAGAGCGCTCTCCGAGTTCGACGCTCCGGGACAAAATTTGGTTTATGCCGATGTGGATGGGAACATCGGATATCAGACCACCGGAAGAGTTCCGATTCGAGTAGGCGATGGAATGCTTCCGGTCGATGGTAGCAACGATGCGCATGAGTGGACCGCATACATTCCCTTTGACAAGCTGCCGAGCGTACTGAATCCACCTTCCGGAATTATTGCGACCGCGAATGGGAGAATTTCGCCGGACAAATATCCCTACTCGATCAGCGTGGAATGGGAAGCGCCGTGGCGCACAGACAGAATTTATCGAGTGCTCTCCTCGGGTCGGAAATTTTCTTCAGCCGACATGCTAAGACTCGAAATGGATATTTACTCCGAGTTGGACCAATTCGTCGCCGGCAAGCTGGTTTTCGCCATTGATCACGCGAAAAACGCTACCGCGCGGGCACGTCGAGCGGCTGACATTCTGCGGAATTGGAACGGGCAGATGGATGCAAACTCGGCGGCGCCGACGATTGTTTCGGAAGCAAGGACGGAAATTATTCGCCTGCTGCTGGAATCGAAGCTGGGACCGGCTGCGGCAGATGGAACCGATTCCGGGTTGAGTTGGAAGAGTTACCACTGGATGATGGAAACTACGTGGCTGGAGAATGTCCTGTTGCAGCGACCGCCGCGCTGGTTGCCGTCGGGGGTGACGAGTTTCGATGACGTGCTGCTGACGTCAGTCGAAGAAACCGTTAAGAAAGGGCCTCAAGATTTGAATTCCTGGAAATGGGGACCGGAGAATTCAGTAACGATTCAAAATCTGGTTCTTGGGCAAATTCCTGTATTGCGCCGCTGGACGGGACCGGGCGAACAGTTGCAATCCGGAAGCGTGTACACGGTGAAGGCAGCAGGAAGAGATTACGGTCCATCTGAAAGGTTTACAGCAGACGCTTCAGATTGGGACTCATCGAAGTTGAATGTGGTTACCGGGAACGGAGGAAATTTTCTAAGCCCCTACTACATGGACCAATGGCGGGCGTGGTACACGGGGTACACATTTCGGCTGCCATTTTCACAGTCAGCGGTCGAGAAAACCGCAGCGCACCGATTGATGATGAGGCCGAAGTAGATTCTTCAGAAGTCGACTTGCTTTACGTCAACGACTTGCCCGGAAATGGTGACCTGGGTCTTTTGGGGTTGAAGCTGCCGCTGATTGCCTAAGTCCAGCGCGGTGTCGTAGATCGTCAATATGCCGTCTTCGCAAACATAAACTACGGCACGATTACTGATCGGTTGAATCCCGGTCACGTCACCATTCTGCGCGGCGGTGTAGACCGTATTCCCGCCAGTGTTAAAGACCGAGAGACATCCCCGCCCCGGGATTGAAGGGCCAGCAATCACATTGCTGCAAGTATGGGAGCCAATGAACAACTGATTGTTCGGGGCCATTACCAGACGGTCATGATAACCGTCCGTGATCGGAAAGCTAGTCGGAGCCAACAGATTAGCGCCAGGGAACACCGTAAGGGTTCCGCAGAGGTTGGCTTGGCAATCGGTGCCAGGCAGTGGAAGAGTTCCGGCGACGTAGAGATTGCCTCCGCTTAGAAGGCCAGTGGTGGCGCCACCAGAAACCGGCACTGGCAAACTTGCCTGCGGGGGAGTCGTGGTCATGTCCACCGTAACGATACCGGCAGCGAACCCACCACACTCGGGGCCGCAATTCATCACGTACGCAGTGGAACCATCTGAGCTGAAAACTGCCCACACCGGGTTATCGAAGACTCCCGATACCGTCGTAAGTGCGCTTCCGGTGCTGATCAGGGCAGGCGAGATAACAGTCACAGTGTCTGCGGTGTCCGAAATTACCAGAATCTGATTTCCGCTCGGGGTCGGGACCACGAACCGCGCGCCTGGTAGCGGAATGGTCGCGGTGATTGCTGCATTGTTGAGATTAACCTGAACTACGGCGCCTGCAGGTAAACCGGCAATAGGAGCAGCGGGCATCGCTGCATAAAGAGTGTTGTTGTCGGCTGCGACAAACATGCTCTCAGTTGAGCCGGGTAGAGTAACGGACGAAGAGGCGCTCTCGGTGGCATTATCGACGATCGCAATAGAGCTGTTGCCGGAATTCCCTGCCGGACTGAGAACCAGGGTGCGGTCGCGCTTAGGAGTTTCGATCATCATGCCGGCGCTGCCGATGGTTCCGAAGAGAGGAATGACGAAGGGACTTATCAGGTCCTTCTTGGCATCGATCACATTTAGCGCTGGAAACCCGCCGCCGTTGGGGCCAGGGCTCACCGGATTAGAAACGAATGCTCGAAAAGTCAGGCCACTTCGATTTGTGGTTTTCGGGCGGGAATACCCGCCACATGAAATCAGCCCGGTGCTGAGCAGAATTAGGACAAAAAAAGAGCTTAAGGTTCTTATCAACCCTGGAACTCCGAAGGCATTGGTGGATTATGAGAGTTTAGATGCGACGAAAGGCGGATTATAGCAGAGGGCTGCAGAAGATTTTTGCTTGCGCCGCACATCATCGCAAAATGCAAAGCTGGAGTTCCTCCTGTATTCTCAAGGGTATGCCCCGGGAGTTTTTAGCGCGACTCAAGACCTCGCCTATGCTGTGCGATGGCGCGATGGGAACGCTGCTGTACTCCAAGGGCATCTTCATCAACCGCTGCTATGACGAGTTGAATATTTCGCAGCCGGACCTGATTCGAGCGATCCACCACGAGTATCTGCAAGCTGGGGCTGAGATCATCGAAACCAATACATTTGGCGGCAATGCGGTGCGGCTGGAACGGCATGGGCTGCAGGATAAGGTCCACGACGTCAACTTTCAGGGCGCGCGTCTCGCGAAGGAAGCGGCCAAGAGTTTTGATAGCTGGGTTGCAGGGGCGGTAGGCCCGCTGGGGATTCGGATTGAGCCGCTGGGCAAGACCTCGTTCCAGGAAGCCAGGGACATTTTTCGCGAACAGATTGCCGCGCTAATTGAGGGTGGGGTTGACCTCCTGATGCTGGAGACGTTCGGCTACATTGATGAACTGCACCAGGCGATTCACGCCGCGCGGGAGCTTGATCCGCGATTTCCGATAGTGGCGCAGGTCACGCTGGATGAAGACTCCAATTGCCTGGACGGTTCGACTCCGGAGATTTTCGCGCCGCGCATCGAGGAGTGGGGCGCGGACGTGATCGGGTGCAACTGCAGCGTGGGTCCGGTGTCGATGCTGGACTCAATCGAGCGGATCCGGGCGGCGACTACCCTGCCGCTTTCTGCACAACCGAATGCCGGAATTCCGCGATCAGTGGAAGGAAGAAATATCTATCTGTGCTCGCCGGAATATATGGCGAGCTACGCGCGAAAATTTGTGACTGCCGGAGTGCGGCTGGTTGGGGGATGTTGCGGGAGCACCCCGGAGCATATCCGCGTGATGAAATCGGCTTTGCGGGTGACCCAGGCGCGCGCGCGTACTGGAGAGACGGCTGCAAAAACGCAAACAGCGGCGCCGGTGGTCGCATCGATCCCGATGGAGCAGAGATCGCGGCTGGGCGCGAAGATCGCGCATGGCGAGTTTCTGACCATGGTGGAAATTGTTCCGCCCAAGGGAACGAACATTCAGAAGGAACTCGAAGGCGCGAAGTTCCTGAAATCAGTCGGCGTAGACGCCATCAACATTCCCGATAGTCCGCGAGCCTCGGCACGCATGAGTAATCAGGCGCTGTCGTTGCTCTTGCAGCAACAGGCAGGGATTGAGGCGATCCTTCATTACACTTGCCGCGACCGCAATGTGCTTTGTATCCAGTCGGACCTGCTGGGCGCAGCGGCGATCGGAATCCGAAATCTGATTTGCATCACTGGCGATCCACCGAAGATGGGGGGCTATCCAGACGCAACTGCCGTGTTCGACGTCGATGCCATCGGCCTGGTTAATATCGTTCACAACTTGAATCGCGGCCTTGATATTGGGGGCAATCCTGTGGGCGCGGGCACTGGCTTTGTAATTGGAGTGGGCGCGAACCCCGGAGTTCCGAACATCGACGAAGAGATTGGCCGCTTCGAGTACAAAGTTGAAGCCGGCGCAGAGTATGCGGTAACCCAACCTGTTTTCGATCTTTCGCTGCTGGAGAAATTTCTGCGGCGAATACAGCATTTCAAAATTCCAGTTGTCGCGGGCATCTGGCCGCTGGTCAGTGCGCGCAACGCCGAGTTCATGAAGAACGAGCTGCGGGTTTCGGTACCGGAGAGCATCATGGAGCGTATGACTCGGGCGACTTCTCCTGAGGCCGCGAAAGAAGAAGGGATCGCAATTGCGCGTGAGATGCTCATTGCAGTTAGGCACATGGTGCAGGGAGCACAGATCAGCGCGCCGCAAGGCAAATATTCGGCCGCGGTGGACGTCCTCGAGGCGCTCGGCAGTTCGGGAGCGAAGGCCGGATAACGTTTTCTCGTCCTGAGTAGAACCAAGAGAGTTAGCCTACTTAGTTCCCAAAACGATATTGCTACAGTTTTTCCCCTATAGAGAATACAGCTTGGGTATGTAGAATCTGAGGGAAGGAGTAACTCTAGTTTGCCGAAGTTTGAAGAGTGCATTCAGCGGCTGGAAAAGATTGTCGAGGAACTCGAACAAGGTGAAGTGCCGCTGGAAAAGTCACTGACCCTGTTTGAAGAAGGAATGCAACTCTCCGGTTCCTGCCGCAAGGAACTCGAGGAAGCCGAAGGCAAAGTGGAGATATTGCTTAAGCAAAACGGAAAAATTCAGGCCGAGCCGTTCGAGCGATCAAGTTAGCGACGGACGCGCATTGCGGTAAAACCTTCCTGCTCCGCAGCTGCCCGCGGCGCACAGCCAGCCGTAGTAAGCGGCAAATGTAAGAGGAGTCCTCCCCATGCAGCACACCAATATAGTTCTGCTCCAAAGTGATCCCAACACCGCGCAGACGCTTGCCGCGTTGCTCGCCAACTCCTTCCACTCTGTTTATGTCGCGAACTCGATAAATGAACTCCGATATGCGGCTGCCAAGCACCGTCCGGATGCGATCGTCCTAGACCTGGAATCTGCAAGTCTGGCGGATGTTGAAGCCTTAAAGAGGGAATTTGCCGGTGTCCGCGTGATCTGTAACCACCGGGTCGCAGATGAAGAGATGTGGACCCGCACGCTCAGCGTGGGCGCGGATGATTGCTGCCCGTCATCCGATACGCGAGGGATTCTCTCCTCAGCGGTACGGGAGAATCGCTTGTCCAATCATATGGCAGCCTGAAGAGAGAACACCTTAGGAATAGTAAGGCACCAGCGGGTGCCTTTTTGCTTTAGACCACTCCGTCTACTAACCGCTAACCTACTTACGTTTCAACGTATTCACTAGTACATCTCACCGAAGAATTGAACTTTCCTGGTCAGGGACCCTGTTAAAGTACAGGGTAATAACACAGAATCTCAGGTCTTTCTGGTACGACCTCCTACCTGCTTTTACCTAAGGGTTCCCTGCCCAGGTGCTTGCTCGGGCCGGAGTGTGTCTGCTGACGCCTGAGTTTCTCAAGGGGTATTCGCGTGAAAAAGAATTCGTTAGTGGGCGTCATTTCCTTAATCATTGTTGCAGTCGGTTGCGGCGGAGGTCACATCGGATCGGGAGCAGCACGGATTGCTAAATCATCGAAGTTTACGGCCGGTATTGCTCACGTCGCCGGGAATTATGGCTTCAGCCAGAGCAATTTTCTGGTCGAAGGAGCACAGAAGATCAGCCAATTGGGTAGCGACTCGATTTTTGTCTATCTGACCCCCTGGTTTCGAAGCCAGTATCCGGATAAGTCGGGGAGTAACTGGCCGGCCGCCACTCCGACCAGCGTGGCGCAGCTGGCGCAGGCTGGCCCTTACGATCAGCTATTCCATCTGCCATTCAAGACGATTGTCCTCACGGTGTACAGCTTTGCGAACAAGGATTATCTCCCTGGCTTCGCGCAATCGCAGCAGATGCAGGACGCTGAGGAGAACGAATTTTACCAACTGACGAAATATCTTTATTCGCGATTCTCGGGGACCGGAAAGACGTTCATCCTGAAAAACTGGGAGGGCGATTGGGTTGGTATGGGAGGACAAGGAAAAACAAACGGGAACATTCCCCAGAATACGGCCCAGGACATGATTGCGTGGCTGAAAGCCAGGCAATCAGGAGTGACCAAGGCGCGCAATGAAGCGAATGATTCCAGCATGGAAGTGCTCAATGGGGCGGAAGTAAACCGCGTTCTTGACTATGCACAGCAGGGGTTGAGTCGTGTGATTAACGCAGTGGTGCCCAAGGTCGGCGCGGATATGGTCACATATTCCTCATATGACTCGACAGCCATCGGCAACGACGCCGGGTCGATGCAGAAGGCGTTCAACCAGGCGCTGCAAACGATCGAAAAGCTTGCGCCAGATCCGCTGGGGTTGGGCAATCGCCGGATTCTAATTTCCGAGTACGGTTTATACGAAAACCAACTCGCCGGGGGAACCAGCTGGCGCTCGCAGGCAATTCTCAGCACCGCAAGCCAGGCGGGTATTTACGGAGCATTCCTGTGGAACTTGTATGACAACGAATGCAAGCAGCCGAATGGGCAAACCGCTCCAGTGGATGCGCAGATTGGAAATCCAGCGCGCCCGGGCAATGGGAATTGCCGCGGGCTATGGGTAGTGCGTCCGGATGGAAGCACCAGCGCAGCGCTGAAGGTGCTAAAGAAGTATTGGTGAGAGCTACTGGCCCTTGTACCCTGGCCCACGCAGGGCGCGGCCGGGACGCTCGCCGGTAATTTTGGCATCTAGCAAGACGGGCTTGCCGTTGACGAACACATGCTTCACGCCAATGGAGTAATGCAGCGGGTCGTTGTAGGTAGCGACGTCCTGAACGGTGGATGGATCAAATACGGTGATGTCGGCCATCATGCCGGGACGGAGAATTCCGCGATCAGCGATTCCAACGCGGCTGGCTGCAAGTGAGGTCATTTTGCGGACCGCTTCTTCGAGGCTCATGACGTGGTCTTTGCGAACGTACTCGGCGAGAACGCGGGTCATGGTCCCGAAGGCGCGTGGGTGGGCTTTGGTCGTGCTCAGCGGACCATCTTCGGCCTGCTCTTCTGAATCCGAACCGTATGTGACCAGCGGGCTCGAAACTGCGGCGCGTACGTCAGCTTCGTCCATAATCGAGATTACGACCTGACTCTTGCCGCGATCGGCGATGGCAATATCCATGGCTGCGTCTTTGGGATCTTTGCCCATCTGACGGCCGATCTCCTCCAGGTTCATGCCTTCATATTTATGCAGGTCAGTGTTCAATATGTGAACCAGCATGACGCCTTTTCCGCCTCCGGAGCCCAGCCACTGGTTCTCCCAGGCTGAGCTTGGAGTTTCCATTTCTTTCTGAGCGCGGGCGCGCTGCGCCGAGTCCTTGAGCCGGGCAAGCATTTTTTCCGTGCCGCCCTCTACTACCCAACTGGGAAAACAGGCAATCAGGTCATTGGACGCGCGGTCGTAGGGATAAACGCTGGCGGCGACATCGATTCCCTTTTCGCGCGCAGCTTGGATCCGGCGGAGCACCTCGGGGATTTTGCCGAAGTTCTCACTGTAAGCGGTTTTCAAATGCCAAATCGTGGTTGAGATATTTGCGCGTTGCGAGATGGCGAAAACTTCATCGAGCGAGGGAAAAATTACATCTGACTCCGATCGCTGGTGAGTGAAGTAAACTCCGCCATAACTACGAGCGACTTTTGCCAGCTCTACAATTTCGTCGGTGGTGGCGAAAACATCAGGAACATATTGCAATGCGGTGCTGATTCCAAATGCGCCCTGCTGCATGGATTGCGCAACCAACTGGCGCATCTGCTCGAGCTCGGCGGACGTGGCCGGACGGTTATCCTTTCCGATTACGTACTCACGCACTCCACCAGCGCCGACGAATGTGCCCAGATTGATCGCTGGGCGCGCGTGCTGGAAGTGCTGGAAATATTCGTCGAGCGAACGCCAATCCAGGTCGACATGATACTTTGCGGCTTCCGGACGACGATCTTCGAGCAAACGATCGTTCAGCGGAGCAATTGACGTGCCCTCGCCGGTAATTTCCGTGGTCACGCCTTGAGTGATTTTGCTGGCAGCGCGTCCGTCAACAAGGATGTTGAATTCAGATTGGCCCTGCACGTCGATGAAGCCGGGCGAAACGATGAGGCCGTTGGCGTCGATGCGCTGAGTGGCGGCAGCATTGTGGAGATCGCCCATGGCTGCGATACGGTCACCCTTGATCGCAATATCACCGAAATGCCAGGCTGCGCCGGTGCCATCAACAATGCGCGCGCCGGAGATGATGAAATCGTATGCGGGTTGCTGGGCGTTAAGGAATGAAGCGCAAATGAGCACGACCGCAGTAAGAAGCAATGTCAGTTGGGTTTTCATAAGTCCGGTGCGTGGATGATATCCATTCCGGGTGCGATCCGTCTATGCGTTTCTGGTTGTTATACTCACCTCAATGTTGACGCAAACGCTTGAAGAAGGGCGCAAGCTCACGGATGAAGCGCTCGAACGACTGCTGCCGGCGGCGAATGTGCGTCCGGTGTCGATTCATCAGGCGATGCGGCACAGCGTTTTTGCCGGAGGAAAGAGAATCCGGCCGATTCTATGCATGGAAGCGGGACGCGCAATTGCAGGATCGTTGCCGGCGGGAATTGAAGAGTTAGGCGGGGCGCTTGAAATGCTGCACACGTATTCGCTGATCCACGATGACCTTCCCGCCCTCGACAACGATGACCTGCGACGCGGACGTCCGACATCCCATAAAGTTTTTGGTGAGGCGATTGCGATATTGGCCGGCGACGCTCTGCAAACCCAAGCGTATGAAGTGCTGTCGCGGCTGAAATGTTCGGCTGATGCCCGGGTGAAGATCATCGAGGAAATCGCTCGCGGAACAGGCACGGTGAATGGAATGATCGGCGGCCAGGTGGTTGATCTTGAAGCGGAGCGCACGAAACCTGACGCGGAAACGTTGGAATACATTCACCGCTCAAAAACTGCGGCCTTAATCACAGCCAGTGTGGTGACGGGCGGCGTTTACGCCAATGCGAGTGCTGCACAAGTCGAAAACCTGCGACGGTTCGCACAGGCAATCGGGCTGGCCTTCCAGATCGTCGACGACATTCTCGATGTGACCCAGACCTCCGAACAATTAGGAAAGACGGCCGGCAAGGACATTGCCTCAGAGAAGGCGACCTATCCGGCGCTGTTTGGACTTGAGCAATCACGCAAGAAAGCGCGCGCGTTACTGGAAAATGCCTACGAAGGCGTGCAGAGTTTGGGCCCTAAAGGCGAGACACTAAAGAGCCTGGCGCGTTTTTTGATTGAGCGGGAGAGCTGAGTTCAATTCTGGAACTCACAGGCACCTTAACGTTATACTTCGGCTAGAGGCACTCTGGAAATACGTTTCCGGGATCACATCTCGCAGTTTTAAGCCGATAGAAGGATAAATGAGGAAAACGGTTACTCCGCGGATTGCGTACTTTTCCATGGAAATCGCTCTGGAGCCGGACATCCCCACGTATTCGGGAGGTCTGGGCATTCTGGCCGGAGATACTCTGCGCTCGGCCGCGGATCTGGGCGCGCCCGTTGTCGCGGTTACCCTTGCATACCGTAAAGGATATTTTCGTCAAATTCTGGATCCAGCAGGAAACCAGTTCGAGCAGCCACAAGAGTGGAAGCCGGAAGATCAACTCACCGCAGTCGGACCGCGGGCCACAGTCGAAATTGAAGGAAGGCCAGTTGCGGTTCGCGCCTGGAAGTACACCATAACCGGAATTTCCGGAGACACGGTTCCCGTTTATCTGCTGGATACCAACCTGCCGGAGAACAGCGAATATGACCGAGCATTGACCGACTCTCTCTATGGCGGCGATCAACGATATCGCCTGGCGCAAGAAATTGTGCTGGGACTCGGTGGTTTCCAGCTCCTGCAGAAGCTTTATTCCGGGCAGATTGAAACCTTCCACATGAATGAGGGCCATTCGGCGCTCCTCTCGCTTGGGCTGCTGGAGCGACGTTTGGACCAGAGTTTCGCCGGACGGTTGAAGCAACTCGATATTGTTGGCGTGCGCAATATGTGCATTTTCACCACGCACACGCCCGTTCCGGCTGGACACGACCAGTTCCCACGCAGCCTGGTTTCAGAGATATTAGGACGCGAGCAGCTTGGGCTTTTGGACGAAGCCGAAGCCTGGGAAGGAGATGCGCTGAACATGACCTATCTCGCGCTTCGTTTCTCCGGATATGTGAACGGAGTCGCGATGCGGCATGGGGAAGTTTCGCGCGGCATGTTTCCCAGCTACGAGATCAGCGCAATCACCAACGGCGTTCATGCAATTACGTGGACGTCGCCAGCGTTCAGCCAGCTGTTTGATTCGTTCATACCCGGCTGGCGAACCGATAACAATTATTTGCGATATGCGATCAGCATTCCTCTCCCCGCAATTCGCGAGGCGCATGCCGAAACTAAGACCGAGTTGTTTGAGGAGATCAGCCGGGTATTTGGAGTTCAGCTTGACCCGAAGTTATTGACGATAGGGTTCGCTCGACGCGCCAGCACGTATAAACGCGCAGATTTGTTGTTCCAGGATCCGGAGCGGCTGCGGAAGATTGTGCGCGAGGTTGGCCCCATCCAGTTGGTGTATGGAGGCAAAGCGCATCCTCATGATGAGGGTGGAAAGAATCTGATCAGGCGAGTAGTCGGCGGCGCAAGCTCGTTAGCCGATGTGATCCGGACGGTGTATGTCGAAAATTACGACATGCGCTGGGGAAGGCTTATCACTTCAGGCGTTGACCTGTGGCTGAATACGCCCATGCGGCCGCAGGAAGCGTCCGGTACCAGCGGCATGAAAGCCGCGATGAACGGCGTTCCGAGTTTCAGCGTGGTTGACGGCTGGTGGGCGGAAGGACACATTGAAGGCGTCACGGGATGGGCAATCGGCAGCAGCGAATTGGCAGAAGATCCAACGGTTGAGATGGCGGCACTCTACGACAAGCTGGAGCGCGAAATCATGCCGATGTTTTACGGACGGCCGAACCGCTATACGGAGATCATGCGGAATGCCATCGCGCTGAATGGATCTTTTTTCAATACTCAGCGAATGGTCCTGCAGTACATCGCCAATGCCTACAAGATGAAGGGCGAAGTTGCGGTACCGGAAGCGCGAGTGTAGTCGCGAGGACACGATCAGTACTCTTTGATTTCTTAATTCCCATCTGTGATAAAAGGTATTCACGGCGATGGAGTTCGCCATAACCGCCCGCCAAGCGCGCGCTGATAACTCCTACCACCCGGTAAGGAGAACTCTACTTTGCGCAGCTTAAATGATGTGCTCATGATTTCGATTGGCGCGGTATTCGGCGCCAATTTACGTTGGCTGATCAGCCGCTGGGGAGCGAAATTTGTAGGCCCGGTCTTTCCCTGCGGCACTCTCTTCATCAACATCAGCGGAAGTTTCATTGTTGGATTTTTCATGATCTGGAGCACGGAACGAGTGCTGCTGGATCCACGCTGGCGATTGTTGATTGTGGTGGGATTCTGCGGCGCATTCACCACCTTCTCAAGCTTCGCGTTTGAGACCGTGGCCTACTTCGCACAAGGGCAGTGGATGCTGATGGCGGCTAATTTCGTTTCGAATAATTTGCTGTGCTTAGGCGCGGCGCTGGCGGGAATGGCGCTAGCCCGCGTGCTGTAGAATCGCTACTCCCATGGCTGTCCAAGTCACGATTTATCTGAATGAATCCGACAAATGGCAGGGTAAGCCTTTACATCTGGCGATCTTGAACTATCTTCGGGAAGAAAATGTATTTGCCGCGTGCGTGCTGCACGCAGTCGCGGGATTCCTCGGCCGGCAACGGGTCAAGACCAGCCATCTGGTGGACGCGGGAGGCAAATTGCCTGTGATCATCGTTTTCGTGGACACCGATGAGCATGTGAGCCGAGTCTTGCCTAAGTTGAAGGAGATGGCGGCGCACCGGCTAATCGTGAGAGAAAACGTGGTGCTGGAACAGGGGAATTTGGAGTAACCAGTCGCCGCTATCCATTCAGCCTCAGACACCGCCGAATTAATGAGCCACTACCTCCTACCTCGGCAAAAGCTAGTCATTATCTAGCAATGTGCTAGACTTATCCAAGGAGGTGCCATGCCGACACTTTACGTCGAGAACGTGCCGGAGCATTTGTACGACGCTTTGCGGCAACGGGCCAAGCAGAACCGGAAATCTATATCATCTGAAGTCTTGTCGTTGCTCGAAGAGAACGTGGTAACCCCTGCCGAGCAGCGATCACGCCAGCGGTTCTTGAGTGAAGCTCAACGTTTGCGATCCCAACGCTCCAGTTCAAAGCGCAAGTTTGAGCCTGCAGAGGAATTGCAGCGCGAGGACAGGCTGCGGTGACCACATTCGTAATTGACGCGAGTGTCGCGGCCAAGTGGTTCCTTCCCTCGTCCCAAGAACACTACTCTGAGAATGCGTTCCTTCTGCTGAAGCGCTATGTTGCGCGGCAAGTGCGATTCGTTGTTCCCGTCTTATTCTGGGCCGAACTTGCGAATGTCTGTTGGAAGGCGACTCGGCAAGGTAGATGGCCGCAGAAAGATGCCCAAGCTGCAGTTTCTGCAACTAAGAAGCGGGCCTTCCCTACTGTTCCTACACTTGCATTGCTTGAAGATGCCTTCGCGATCAGTACGGCATTTGACCGCAGCATTTACGATAGCCTTTACATTGCCCTTGCATTGACCACCAAAAGCGAGTTCATCACAGCAGATGAGCGTCTGGCGAATGCTGTGGCTGCGCATCTTCCGGTGAAATGGGTTGGATTATTCGCCTAACTTCGCATTCCTTAAGCGCAGCGAGTTCGTGATCACCGAAACCGAACTGAAGCTCATCGCAGCGGCAGCGAAGATCGGGCTCAGCAAGATTCCGAGAAATGGATATAAAACTCCGGCGGCGATTGGAACTCCGATGGAGTTGTAGATGAAGGCGAAGAACAGATTCTGGCGAATGTTCTTCATGGTGGCGCGGCTCAGTTTTCTGGCGCGTACGATTCCCGCCAGGTCTCCTTTGACCAAAGTGATTCCGGCGCTCTCGATGGCGACATCTGTGCCGGTCCCCATCGCGATCCCGACATTGGCTTCAGCGAGCGCGGGCGCGTCGTTGATTCCATCGCCAGCCATAGCGACGATCCGGCGCTGGTGTTGAAGCTCCTTTACTATTCTCGCTTTGTCACCGGGCAGGATTTCAGCATGAAACTCATCAATACCCAGTTGACGTGAAACGGCTTCCGCGATCGTGCGGTTGTCGCCGGTGAGCATGACGATGCGCAGGCCCTGCTGCTTAAGCTCGTTAATAGCCGACTCGGCTGATTGCTTTAGAGGATCTGAAACACTAATTGATCCCGCGTATTCGTGGTCCACTGCAATAAAGATCACGGTGCCTATCGGCGCAGCCCCAACCAGAAAAGCTTTCTGATGGATTCCTTCCTCTAACAGCATGGCTGGATTCCCTACCGCGACGCGCTTACCGTCGACGGAAGCAACAATTCCCTTACCCGGTCGGGATTCAAAATCTCGAGCTTCCGAAAGCTTCAGATTGTGCTGCTGGGCTGCGGCCACGATCGCGCTCGCGAGTGGATGCTCACTGGCGCGCTCGACGCTTGCGGCAAGCCTCAGCGGTTCAAATTCGCCCAATGGATTTCCAGTGGAGAAGGCGGTCACTCGCGGCTTTCCTTCCGTCAAGGTGCCAGTTTTATCGATGACGAGGGTGTCGACTTTTTCTAGAATTTCGAGAGCCTCAGCGTTCTTGATCAGCACGCCAGCGCGGGCTCCGCGACCGGTGCCGACCATAATTGCCATGGGAGTGGCCAATCCGAGGGCACAAGGACAGGCGATGATCAGCACCGCGACGGCGTTTACGATCGCATGCGCAAAGCGCGGCTCGGGGCCGAACGTTGCCCATACAACGAAGGTGAGTGCGGCGATTGCCATAACGGCCGGCACGAACCATCCGGCAACTTTGTCTGCGAGACGCTGAATGGGCGCGCGGCTGCGCTGTGCCTGGCTGACCATGTTCACAATTTGCGCGAGCAGAGTCTCGCTGCCCACACGTTCAGCCCGCATGATGAATGAACCGGAGCCGTTCACCGTGCCACCGATCACGCGAGCGCCTTCGGTTTTCTCGAGGGGCACAGATTCACCGGTGATCATGGACTCATCGACGGAGCTGCGGCCTTCGAGGAGGACTCCGTCAACTGGAATTTTCTCGCCCGGACGGACGCGCAGATGATCATCGACTTGAACCTGGTCAAGCGGAATGTCTTGCTCGGAGCCGTTGCGGAGCACGCGAGCAGTACGTGGCGCCAGATCGAGCAGCGCGCGGATCGCGGCCCCAGTGCGGCTGCGGGCGCGAAGCTCAAGCACCTGCCCGAGCAGAACCAAAGCGACAATCGCTGCCGCGGCTTCGAAGTAAACTGCGGGCCGACCGCTCATCTCGCGAAATGACGCAGGAAAAATTTCAGGAAAGACAGTCGCGACGAAACTGTAGAAATATGCAACGCCGGTGCCGATCGCGATCAGAGTGAACATGTTGGTGGATCGGTTCACGATGGAGGCCCAGCCGCGCTCGAAGAATGGCCATCCGCCCCATAGGACGACTGGAGTCGCAAGCAGCAATTCGATCCAAGGGAGCCATGCACCAGGCAAGAGTCTCTGCACGGGCATGCCGGGGAGCATGTCTACCATGGCGATCGCCAGCAGCGGGACAGCGAGTGCCACACTGATCCAGAAGCGGCGAGTCATGTCGCGCAGTTCTGGATTGTCTTCTTCTGTTGCTGTGACGGTACGCGGCTCGAGTGCCATGCCGCAGATCGGGCAACTGCCGGGTTGGTCGCGGACTATCTCCGGGTGCATGGGGCAGGTGTACTCGACCTTGGTGAGCACTTCCTGAAATTCCGGCTCCAGCGCCATGCCGCAGCTAGGGCACGCGCCCGGTTTCGATTCGCGAACTTCGGGGCACATCGGACAGACATATGCAGGCTTGTGGTCCGCGTGTGCACTCGCTTCTGGGCGCAGCCGGTGCAGCAAAAATAGTACGTCTGGCGGGCATGTTCGGCTTTGGCCTTAGCCGTCGCTGGATCGACTGTCATTCCGCAGACGGGATCTTTCGCGAGAGTGGTGGTCATGAGTTTAAAAAGCTTTTAACCGCAGAGATCGCAGAGACTTCGCGGAGTGCGCCGAGAAAACCGCACGACTCAAATCACTACTCTGAATCACGCTCACGTCCGTAGCGCCGAGGAACTTTTAAGACTCGCATCCGTACTTTGCATCCAAGGCGCGGAAAAAACTTTGCGACCCACTGCCGCTCACAGTCATAGATTCAATCGAAGCAGATTATGATTCGGGCAATGGCGTCGCAGGATGCGGTCGTCGGGGTGTATCTTAACTGGGGAGGAACTAACCGCAGCATGACACAAATGGAAGTGGCGTATCGGTATGCAGGCCCGCCCACGGAAAGTGCTATGCGGGCAATTGATAACATGCGGGAAGTTTATGGGATTCGACGCGTCAGCCTCAGTGAGAAGGACCAAGTTGTGCGCGTGGAATATGATGCGTCGCGGTTTAAAGAGCCAGTGGTGGCCAATTTACTGCGAAAAGCGGGGCTGGATGTTTTGGATCGACTGGCTTTGGCGTAATGGGGAGGGCTTACAAAATGCAAGGGGCGCCCAAGAAAACCTCTGGCCGAAGTTATTCTCAAGTGCGCCCCGTTGCGCGCCACTTCGTCTGATTGGAAGGTTGCATCCCTGGGGCCATTCCTAAGTCATTGAAAAGACTAATGGGCGGTGCGAATCGTCTCGGTAGGAATTGCCTCTCGGGCGGAAAGAATTACGGGGTGGGACTCACTTCTACACAGTTCCTGGTTACGCGCCTTGGCCCTTAGCATTGCCTGACTTCGCTGCACGCTGTCTGCGATCGCTCCGACTCACCGCCTTGCATTCCAGACTTTCCGAAGTGCCATCTTGGCGGCGAATTTGCCAGGATTTAATGTCTCCGGTGGCGTGCATTCCATTGCGCGCCAATTCGATGTGAACATCGACTACAAACTCCGGCGAATCGGAAGTGAGTCCGGCCGCCAGTTGGGCCGTTTGAAAGCCGCAAAGGAACAGATCTTCAAGGAAACTCATGCGCTCAGTGAGGGAGATACCGCGCTTGCCGAGGGCCTCCCACTCGCCTACGATGAATCCCTTGCGAACCTGTTCTCTGATTGTGTCGATCGCGTCCATTGCTGGATCCTCTGGCTCACTTCTTAGCTTTTGCCGTAAGTGCCTCTAACCATTGTGACGGGCGCAAGGCTGTGGTGAAAATTACGAAGGTCACCCCCAATCCAGCAGAATTCGTGTTGGCCAGCGGTACATAGTAAGGACAGAGGGGAACGCCAACAGGAGAGCATTCACTCGGCGGACCAAGGCTTTCGCTTTTAGTGAGCGGGATAGTAAAATTCATCTCGTGGGGCCCGTAGCTCAGTTGGATAGAGCGAACGGCTACGAGCCGTTAGGTCGGGAGTTCGAATCTCTCCGGGCCCATCATTTCCTTCCTGCTATAAGCCGTTTTAAGAGACGATCGGTGTTCCTGGCGAGCTGAAGCTCGTTTTTTCACAATGTTTACGTGGCCATAAGTGGCCCTCTTCCCCAAGCGTGCAGAACAGCGGATTCCTCGAAAGGTGCTCGGAATGACAGCGCTTTCTTACTAAGGTGGGAATGCAACGAATCCTGATCACGCGGTAACTTTTCGGCCAACGGCGAATCCGATCTGAGATAGGATGGGAATCCGCTCGCGGACGGAACTATGGGACTGCGCATCACTCAACGCAAATTCAAAAGCATGAACCGGCGCGAACTGCTGAAACTC